>NZ_JBNCAB010000116.1:0-17461 GCF_049805555.1 Burkholderia sp. DN3021
CGGCCGCGCTGCTCGCCCGCGCCCACCGGCTCGCCGGCGGCACCGGACGCGTCGCCCGGCGGCGGCGCATAGCGCGCGCGGATATCGTCCGCCGTGCCGCGCAGGTCGAGGTCGATCGAGCGGCCCGTCGCGTCGTCGAAGATCAGGAGCGTGCCGGACATTGCGTCGCCGGCAGCCTGCCGGACCGCGAGCGCGACCGTCGCGAGCGGGCCCGACGCGAGCCGCCGGTGGCCGTCGAAGGCCGTGTACGAAGGAAGAAACGTGGAGGTTGTCATCGTGGTCGCCCGCAGGCAGGAATCGGAATGGCGTTATTTTTATCCGGGTATAAATTGAATGTCAATATCATCCGGGTAAAAATATCGCCCGCATTCCACCCTTTGGGCGACCGCGTTGCGCGGTCAGATCGTCCTAGCCGGAATCGCCAGGCCGCGCGCGCTTGCGAGCACGTCGTCGAGCGAGACATGGCCTTCGAACGCCGACGACGCCGGCAGCGGCAGGTTTTCCTCGACTGCGTGCGCGAAGCGCACGCCCGCGTCGTCGGCGAGCCGCGCGCGCAGCGCAGCGATGCGCGGGAACGCGTCGCGCTCGAACACCGCGTGATAGTCGGCCCAGCGGGCGATCCCGGCGAAGTACGCATCGGCCAGCGTGCGACGCGCGCCCAGCAACCATGGGCCCTCGCATCGCGCGAGCAGCGCCTCGAGCTGCCGGTGCGCCTTCAGCACCTTGCCGCGACCGTATGCCTGCAAGGCCGCTTTCTCGGCGCCTTCGCTGCCGTGTTCGTACACATGCCAGAGCGCGCCGAACGCGTTGAAGAACGTCGTGTTCAACCAGGCCAGCATCCGGTTCAGCCGGTCGAAATCCGCGCTGCCCTGGCGGAACGCGAGGCCGCTGTCGAGCGCCTGCGCGCCGACGTGGCAAAGGATCGCGAGGCTTTCGGTCAGCACGTCGCCGTTCGCGGTCACGAACGCCGGCGTCTCGGCGACGGGGTTCAGCGCGAGGAACGCGTCGCTCGTCACGAGGCCCGGCATCGTGATGCGCGACAGCCGGTACGGGTGGCCGGCCCATTCGAGCGCGACGATCGAGCCGAACGAGCAGCCGGCGGGAATGCCATAGAGAAGGATCGGAGACATCGGGGTATTCCGCGGAAGTTGAACGAGCGGCCATGCTCCCACGACGAACGATGATGCAGTAGCCGCTAGAATCGAAACCCGTCGTTTCTTTTTGTGGACGCTGACAGTGAATCTGAACGATCTCTATCTGTTCGTGCAGGCGGTCGACGCGGGCAGCATGTCGGCGGCCGCGCGCCGTCTCGACCTGCCGAAATCGACGGTAAGCAAGCGCGTTGCCGAGCTCGAGCGCACGCTCGGCGCGCGGCTCGTGCATCGCACGTCGCGCAGCTTCCGGCTGACACCGGTGGGCGCCGAATTCTTCGAGCATGCGCGCGCGGCCGTGATCGAGGCCGAAAGCGCGCGCGATGCGGTGCTGCGGCAGGCCGCCGAACCCGCCGGCATCGTGCGGATCACGAGTTCGGTGCCGGTTGCGCAGCACATCCTCGCGCCATGCCTGCCGGCGCTGGCCATCGCGCACCCGAAGCTGCTGCTGCAGATTCATACGAGCGACCGCCTCGTCGACATTGCGCAGGAAGGTTTCGACATCGCGGTGCGCAGCCATTTCGCCCCGCTCCCCGATTCCGCGCTCGTGCAACGGCCGCTCGCGACGTCGCCGATCATCGTCGTTGCGTCGCCGGGCTATCTCGCGCGCGCCGGCGTACCGGACGAGCCGGCCGACCTCGCGCGGCACGACGGGCTCCACCCGGGTCAGCAGCCGTGGCGGCTACAGCGCGGCGGCGACACCGTCGACGTGGCGCCGCGCATCCGGCTGCAGGCCGACGAATCGACGCTGCTGCTGCAGGCTGCGACGGCCGGCCTCGGCATCGCCTGCCTGCCCGACTGGATCGCAGGCGATGCGCTTGCGTCCGGCGCGCTCGCGCGCGTGCTGCCCGGCTGGCGGGCAGGCACCGTCACGACGACGCTGCTGATGCCGCACCGGCGCGGCCAGTTGCCCGGCGTGCGCACCACCGTCGAGTTTCTCGCGCGGCACGTGGCGCGCCATCATCGAGTCGGGGCGGACGACGCGCATGCCCGAGCGATCGATTGACTTGATCGATTCAAATGCTGAATCGATCAAGTCAGCAATTGGCATGAAAGTGCAAATATCGACATGACAGAATGGCCCGGACGCCCTGCCCGCATCGGCGTCCGGCGCCCGGCCCTCGGCCGGCGGCGCCTGAACACATAACGCGCGCACCCGACGCGCCTGCCGCACGACGGCAACCTTCCGCCTTTCGGAGGAGACAGTCATGAATCCGCTTCAAGCGCTGCCGGCGTCCGCGTCGGCAACGGCCCGGCGCACGCGCGTGCGCTGGCTCGTGCTGGCCGTCCTGTTCGCAGTCACGACGATCAACTACGCGGATCGTGCGGCGATCGCGATCGCCGGCCCAAGCCTCGCCCGCGCGCTGCACCTGAGCCACGTGCAGATCGGCTTCATCTTCTCGGCGTTCGGCTGGTCGTACGTGGTCGCGCAACTGCCGGGCGGCTGGCTGCTCGATCGCTACGGGTCGCGCATCGTCTACGCGTTCAGCATCTTCTTCTGGTCGCTGTTCACGCTGCTGCAGGGCGCGATCGGCTTCTTCGGCGGCGCGGCCGCGTTCGCGCTGCTGTTCGGGCTGCGCTTCCTGGTCGGCGCGGCCGAGGCGCCGTCGTTTCCTGCCAACAGCCGGATCGTGTCCGCGTGGTTTCCGGCCGCCGAGCGCGGCACCGCGTCGGCGATCTTCAACGCCGCGCAGTACGCGGCGACCGTCGTGTTCGCGCCGCTGATGGGCTGGCTCGTGCACACGTTCGGCTGGCAGTCGGTGTTCGCGGTGATGGGCGTGCTCGGCATCGCGTTCGTCGCGGTGTGGAACCGCACGATGTACGACCCGAAGGACCACCCGAACATCAATCGCGCGGAACTCGACTACCTTGCCGAAGGCGGCGCGCTCGTCAACATCGACCAGGCGACGGGCGCGCACGGCGGCGGCCCGTCGATGCGTCACGTGAAGGCGCTGCTGAAGAGCCGGATGCTGATCGGCGTGTATGTCGCGCAGTACTGCATCAACGCGCTCACCTACTTCTTCATCACGTGGTTTCCGGTCTATCTCGTGCAGGCGCGCGGGATGTCGATCCTCAACGCGGGGCTCGTCGCGTCGATCCCGGCCGTATGCGGATTCCTCGGCGGGATTCTCGGCGGCGTCGTGTCCGACGCGCTGCTCAGGCAGGGCCGGTCGCTGTCGGTCGCGCGCAAGGTGCCGATCGTGGTCGGCATGCTGCTGTCGATGTCGATGATCGTCTGCAACTACACCGATTCGCACGTGCTCGTCGTGCTGTTCATGGCGCTGTCGTTCTTCGGCAAGGGGCTCGGCGCGCTCGGCTGGGCCGTCAACGCGGACACCGCGCCGCGCCAGATCGCGGGGCTGAGCGGCGCGCTGCTCAATACGTGCGGCAATCTGTCGAGCATCACGACGCCGATCGCGATCGGCTATATCGTCGACCGCAGCGGCTCGTTCAACGGCGCGCTCGTCTATGTCGTCGCGCACGCGCTCGTCGCCGTGATCTGCTACCTGTTCGTCGTCGGCGAGATCCGCCGCGTCGAGCTTCATTGAACGGCGCGGGCCGCGCCGGCGCGTCCGGCAGCCCGCGCGCCACCGGAACCAGGAGCGAACCGATGTCCGAATCCCGCCGTGCCGGCACCCCGCGCGTCACGCGCATGCAGGTGATTCCCGTCGCCGGCCGCGACAGCATGCTGCTCAACCTGTGCGGCGCACACGCACCCTGCTTCACGCGCAACCTCGTGATCCTCGACGATAGCAGCGGCCACACCGGCGTCGGCGAGGTGCCGGGCGGCGAAGGGATCCGCCACGCGCTCGAGCGCATGACGGATCTCGTGGTCGGCCAGTCGATCGGACGCTACCAGGCGACGCTCAACGCGGTGCGCGCGGCGCTGTCCGGCGCGGGCGCGAGTGCGGGCCGCACGATCCGGCACGAGGTGACGTCGGCCGGCGAAGCGGCCGTGCTGCGCCAGCCGCACGAGATCAACCTGCGGCTCGACAACGTGATCACCGCGATCGAGGCCGCGCTGCTCGACCTGCTCGGCCAGCATCTCGACGTGCCGGTCGCGGCGCTGCTCGGCGAAGGCCAGCAGCGCGACGCGGTGCCGATGCTCGCGTATCTGTTCTACATCGGCGACCGGCGCCGCACCGATCTGCCGTATCGCGACGAGACGCACGCATCGGATCCGTGGTTCCGGCTGCGCAACGAAGCGGCGCTCACGCCGGCCGCGATCGCGCGGCAGGCCGAGGCCGCGGTCGAGCGCTACGGCTTCGCCGACTTCAAACTGAAGGGCGGCGTAATGGCCGGTGCCGACGAGATGGAGGCGATCGCGGCGATCAAGGCGCGTTTCCCGGACTCACGCACGACGCTCGACCCGAACGGCGCATGGTCGCTCGACGAGGCCGTCGCGCTGTGCCGCGGGCAAGGCCACCTGCTCGCGTACGCGGAGGATCCGTGCGGGCCGGAAGGCGGTTATTCGGGCCGCGAGGTGATGGCCGAATTCCGCCGCGCGACCGGCATTCCGACCGCGACCAACATGATCGCGACCGACTGGCGGCAGATGGATCACGCGGTGCGGCTGCAGGCGGTCGACATCCCGCTCGCCGATCCGCATTTCTGGACGATGCAGGGCTCGGTGCGGCTCGCGCAGTTGTGCCGCGACTGGGGGCTCACGTGGGGCTCGCACTCGAACAACCACTTCGACGTGTCGCTCGCGATGTTCACGCATGCGGCGGCCGCCGCGCCCGGCACGATCACCGCGATCGACACGCACTGGATCTGGCAGGAAGGCGACGCGCGGCTCACGCGCGAGCCGCTCGCGATCGTCGGCGGCAAGGTGGCCGTGCCGGAGCGGCCGGGGCTCGGGATCGAGCTCGACATGGCGCAGGTCGAGGCCGCGCATGCGCTGTACAACGAGGTGGGCGGCACCGCGCGCGACGACGCGGTCGCGATGCGCTATCTCGTGCCGGGGTGGACGTACGATCCGAAGCGGCCGAGTTTCGGGCGGGGGTAAGAACGGCGATACGTTCGCGTCACGCCGAAACGCCCGCCGCGCCGCGCTTCGTCACGGACAGGCGGATGGCGGCGTGTGCGCGCCAGGTTCGAACGATTGCGCTCGCTATCAACCGCGCGGCACGGGCAAGGCGGCCACGCCATGGGCGATGCTGCGCGCGATTCGATCGGCGTACGCGAGCTCCGGATCGAGCCCCGGGTCGTAGATGGTGAAGTCGATCCCCGCGACACGGCCCGACGCGACGAGCGGGCCGAGCAACGCGTCGAGCCCGTCGAAGTCCAGCCCCGGCGAACCGGGCGAATCCACGGCCGGAAGCTGCGCCTGATCGAGTACGTCGAGATCGACGTGCAGCCAGGCTCGCCCGAGCGCGCGTCGATGCAGCCAGTCGACCAGCTCGCCGGCGACGACGCCGGGCCCGCGCGCCAGCAACTGCTGGATCGTGACGCGCGTGATCGCGGTGCGAACGATATCGCCGTACGCAGCCTCGAAGGTGTCGGTTTCGGCATCGCGCTCGCCGATCTGGCACGCATCGAGATCGTCGACGAGCGGGCCGTCGAGATCCGGCCAGCAAGTCAGCAGCGGCTCTCCTCTCCCGGTCGCCAGCGCGAGATCCATCCCCGCCGCGGAACCGAGCCGCTGCGCGGTGTCGTAGTTGCCGGGATGGAAGAAATCGCTGTGCCCGTCGACGTGGACCAGCCCCCTGCCGCCGGCCCACCGGTTGCCCAGCAGGCATCCGAGCAGCACGCTGCAATCGCCGCCGAGCACGACCGGAAACGCGTGCCGCCCGAGCGCGTCGACGACGTACCCGGCCAGTTCGAGCGAGAAGTCGCGGATCGACACGCCGTTGCGGATGCGCGTGCCGGACTGCGGCTCGAACGCGTAGGCGGGATGCGCGAGCCACGACACGCGCGCGCCGAGACGCGCGGCGAGGCCGGTGGCGAGCAGCACCTCGGGGCCGCGCCAGGTCTCGGGCTCGCGGCCGGCCGCGTTCGGCCGCAGGCCGAGGCTGCTGGGCGCGGCGATGAGCTCGACCGGGCGAGCAACGCCGGTTTGCGGATGCCCGTCCCGCAGGTCGGGGGAAGCGGTCGACACCGTCATGATTTCTCCTCGCACGATCGCCGGCCCGCCGGGCGTGCTAACCTTTTAAAGTATTATGAAAGGTTAGCATCGATTTGCCCCATGTCCAACACGTCAGCGGTGATGGAAGCCCATACGTTCGTGGCCCGCGATTTCGTTGGCGGCCACCCGGTCCTCGACTTCGTCAATACGGTGACCGGTCGCGATCGGGCGCCGCGAGACTGGCTGCCCGACTACGACGCCTGTCTCGCGTGGCTGGCCGCTTCGTCGGCCCTGCCCGCGCACGACCTGAAGCAGCTCGCGGTCCGCGCGGCCGAAGCGCCGGCTGCGGCCGACCGCGCGCTGCGCGACGCCAAGCGCCTGCGTGAAGCGCTGTTCGGCATCTTCGGCGCGCTCGCGCATGAAGTCCCGCCGGTCGCGGCGGATCTGGAAACGCTGGAGCAGGCATGGCGACGTGCAATCAACGGCCGGCGGCTGGTCGCAACCGCAGGGCGCGTCGCATTCAGCGACCCGCACGCCACGGCAGGCGTGGCGGACCTGCATCTGCCCGCCCGCCGAATCGCGCTCGGCGCCGTGACGCTTCTCGAAACGTTGCCGAGCGGGCGGCTGCGGATGTGCGCAGGGTCGAATTGCGCGTGGCTGTTCATCGACAGTTCCAAGACAGGACGCCGCAAGTGGTGCGACATGGCGACCTGCGGCAACGTCGCGAAGGCCCGACGGCACTACCGCGCGGTGAAGCGCGCGTCGGCCGGATCGGCACGCGAGCGCGACGCGACCGATGAATAGGCTCGGGACCGCCGGGCGCGGTCGCTCCACGCAGAGTGCCCTGAAAACAAAAAGGGCTCGATCTTGCGACCGAGCCCTTCGAATTTCGTTGGTGGAGCGGAGGAGGATCGAACTCCCGACCTTCGCATTGCGAACGCGACGCTCTCCCAGCTGAGCTACCGCCCCAACAGTCGACCATCATACACACGCATTTCCGCGCTTGGCAATAGGGGCTTCGCGCAGCCCCGAAGCGTCACTTTGACGGCGCGCCGGCCAGCACCCATTCGACCACCGAACGGACGTCGGCGTCGCTCATCCGCGGGTGCGCAGGCATCGGAATTGCCCCCCAGACGCCGGAGCCGCCTTCCTTCACCTTCTTCGACAGCTTCGCCACGGCCTGCGGATCGGACTTGTAGCGGGCGGCAATATCCTTGAACGACGGGCCGACCAGCTTGCGGTCGACCGCGTGGCAGCCCATGCATGCGTTGCCGCGCGCCACCTTCAGGCCGTCGCCGACGTCCGCGTGCGCGGCGCCCAGCGTGCCGGCCACGAGCGCCACGGCCGCGGCGCCCTGCACGATCCACTGTTTCATCTGCCTCATCTGCGCGGTCTTCATTGCGACGGGGCCTTCGGGTTGCCCGGGTGCACGTTCGACGAATTCGAGATCGGCGCGGGCGGCTGCAGCGGCGTGGACTGCACCGACGCGTCGGGCACCGCACCGACCGTCGCGGTGTCCGCCGGCGCGGCGGCAGCCTGCGTGCCGGATGCGCCGCTCGCGGGCGACGCGGCCTGCAGCGCCTGCGCGTCCTGCGGCTTGACGTACTGGAACACCTTCACGACCTTCTCGACGCCCGGCACCTGGCTCGCGGCTTCGGCGCCGCGATTGCCTTCGTCGACCGTCACGAGACCCATCAGGTAAAGGTTGCCGCGCTCGCTGACGACCTTGTAGTAGTTCGCCGAAATGCCCTTCGTCGCGATCAGCTCCGACTTCACGCGCCCTTCGAGGTAGGAGTCGTTCGCACGCGACGACAGCGACGCCGCCGGCTCGACCGACAGCTCGTTGACGATGCCGTTCACGTTGTTGATGCCGCGCACGATTTCCTCGGCACGCTGCTTCGACGCATTGTTCGGCACTTCGCCCGTCAGCAGCACGCGGCGGTTGAACACCGTCACGTTCACGTGCGACTGGTCGGGCAGCCCGTTGTTGATCTGCGAAAGCGCCTTGACCTGGATCTCGCGATCTTCCGTCTGCGCACCGAGCGTACGGCGATCGGTCGCGATCAGCGCGCCGCCGCCGGCCGCTGCACCCACGACCCCGAGCACACACCCCTGCAGCGACACGGCGAGGCCCGCCGTCAGCGCGGCGAGCAGCGTGGTTCTGACGAGCGTCTGTTTGACGCGGCTTTGATTCATCGACGGCTCTCCTTCGTTCAATCCTCACCCAGCAGCATCGCGTCGATGCCGTCGCACAGGCAGTGGATAGTCAGCAGATGGACTTCGTGGATGCGCGCCGCGCGAACGGCGGGCACACTGATCGGAATATCGGTGTCGGACAGCGCGGCCGCGACCGCGTGGCCGTTGCCGCCCGTCAGCGCGACGACGGTCATCTCGCGCTCGTGCGCTTCGTCGATGGCCGCCAGCACGCGCGGCGACGCGCCGGTCGGGTCGAGCACCAGCAGGATGTCGCCGGTCTGGCCGAGCACGCGCACCTGTTGCGCGAACAGTTGCCCGGCCGCCGCCGCGCCCGCGAGGCCGGCCTGCGACGCATCGGTGGCCAGCGCGATCGCGGGCAGGCCCGGACGCTCGCGCTCGAAGCCGCCGACGAGCGACACCGCGAGATAGTGTGCGGCGGCGGCCGACGGGCCGTCGCCGCACGCGACGATCTTGTTGCCGTTCGCCAGCGCGGCGAACATCGCGTCGACCGCGGCTGCGATCGGCAACGACAGCGCGTCGGCCGCTTCGGCATGAAGCGCGGCGCTGTCGCGAAATTGTTGCTGAATACGTTCGACTGACATCGATTCCTGGTGAACTGGGCGCGTGGCACGCATCGCGCGACATCGTGGGTGCGGCGAGTTTACCGTACTCCGGCACCCTCTCCAGCGGTCCGGCAAGAACTCTTTACATCTCGTCACAGCTCGCCGCTACGCATCGTCGGTACGAAATGCGTCGCGCAGCCACGCGAGCCGCCCGGCCTCGAACGCGACGACGTCGAAACGGCACGCGGCGCCGGCACCGTGCCGCGCCCAGAACTGGAGCGCCGCGGCAACCAGACGCCGCCGCTTGCGCCAGCCGACGCTCGCGGCCGCGCCGCCATGCCGGACACTGCGCCGCGCGCGCACTTCGACGAATACGAGCACGCCGTCGGGCTCGCGCATCACGAGATCGAGCTCGCCGCCGCGCATCGTCACGTTCGCCGCCACGCACACGAGGCCGCGGCGTTCGAGAAACTGCCGCGCACGCTGCTCGAATGCCGCGCCGACCGGTTTGGATCGCGCCGCACCGGAAAAGTTGTCGCCCGCGCGCGGCAAACCGCGCACGCCATCCGGCCGCGCCGGCGCCGCGTGGCACAATGCCGTCCTTGTTCCGCCTGCGCCGCGATTGCGCGCATTGCCTGCCATGACTGCCCTCCTCGAACTCGCGCATACGCAGCACTACCCGAGCGCCGCGCTCTATGTGGTCGCCACGCCGATCGGCAACACCGCCGACATCACGCTGCGCGCGCTGCACGTGCTCGGCCTCGTCGACCGCATCGCGGCCGAAGACACCCGCAACACGGGCCAGCTGCTCGCCCGCTACGGGATCTCGAAGCCGCTCGTCGCCGTGCACGAGCACAACGAACGCGAAGCCGCGCAGCGCGTGATCGAACTGCTGCGCGCCGGCGAACGCGTGGCCTACGTATCGGACGCCGGCACACCCGGCATCTCGGACCCCGGCGCACGGCTCGTCGATGCAGTGCGCGAGGCCGGCTTCGCGGTGATCCCGCTGCCGGGCGCGAGCGCGGCCGTGACCGCGCTGAGCGTGGCCGGCGGCTGGGCCGGCGCGTTCACGTTCGCGGGCTTCCTGCCGCCGAAGGCCAAACAGCGCGCGACCGCGCTGCAGGCGCTGGTATCGCACCCGTATGCGCTGGTGTTCTACGAAGCACCGCACCGGATCGCCGAAACCGTCGCCGCGCTCGCCGACGCGTTCGGCCCCGCGCGCCGGCTGCTGATCGCGCGCGAACTCACCAAGCTACACGAGCAACTGTTCCAGGGCACCCTGGCCGAAGGACAGACCTGGCTCGCCGGCGATGCGAACCGGCAGCGCGGCGAATTCGTGCTGGTCGTCGAAGGCGCGCCGGCGGCGAGCGGCGAAGCCGACGACACCGCGCACGACGCGCTGCTCAGGCTGCTGCTGGAAGAAGTGCCGGTGAAGAGCGCGGCCAAGCTCGCGGCCGCGCTGACGGGCGCGTCGCGCAACGCGCTGTATGCGCGCGCGCTCGCGCTGAAGGAAGGCTGACGCGCGACGCGACGGCGCCGCGCGGAAACGACAAAGGGCTGCCGGAAGGCAGCCCTTTGTGCATGAGCGGACGATCCGCCGCGTTACTTCGCCGAGACCGACGCGAGCATTTCGTCGCGCGCGTCGCGCGCTTCCTGCGGCGACAGCCCTTCGATCTTCACGCGGCCCGTGCCGGCGTGCACGAGGCCGATCACCTTGGCGGCCGCGTACGACAGGTCGAGCACACGGCCGCGCTTGAACGGCCCGCGATCGTTGACCTTCACGACGACCCACTTGCCGGTCGACGAATTCGTCACCTTGATGTACGACGACAGCGGCAGCGTGCGGTGCGCGGCGGTGAGCGCGTTCATGTTGAAACGCTCGCCGTTCGCAGTGCGGCGGCCGTGGAAATCCCTCCCGTACCAGGAGGCGCGCCCCGTCTGGCGGAAGTCGGACACATCCTTGCCGTCAATCGGCTCGGCGTCCGCCAGCGACGGCTTCTTCGCGTCCTTGCTGTCGGCGGCCGGCATCGACGCCAGTGCGGAATCGAAATTCAGTTGCTGCTTGTTGTTGTCCGCCTTCGCGGCAGCGGCCGTCTTGTCGACCGCGTTCTTCTGGTTCGCGCTTCCGGTGGTCTGGCTGGGTGGCACCGCACAGCCCGTCAGCGCAAAAAATAATGCAATGGTCCCGAATCGACTCGGAAATCGTACGTTCATCGACGTGTCGCCTTCTGGTTCGGGCCGCTCCTTCACGACGCTGTTTCACAGCGCACATACGCGGCCCGGACGGCAAATGCGTGCACGCCCCGCTCGAATGCGAGCAGGCGGCTAGCATGGGCGCGGCTTTCGTCTATGCCGCAACCGTCCTGATTAGCTTTCACGTCTGGCGCAACCTGTCCCCAACAGCCTGACCAGACCCCACATGCCGCCATCGAACATGGCTTCACGTTCGCGCGCGTCGATACGACCAACGCACAGGAACGGCGGCACAGGCCTCATCCGGCGGCGCGGCAGCAGGGCCGCAGGCGGGCGCGCAGCACCCGGCCGGACAAGACGTGAGCACCGAATGCTCGGTGCTGGATACACCGCCGGACTCCCCGGCGGCTGATGCTTGACGGTGAATTCGACGCCTCTTTTAACGGGGTCGAAACACCAGCGAATTGCGTGAAACTCACGCGCAATGGAGCGCATTATACATAAATCAAAACACCATCTCGAAAAGCGGCCCGGCCGGACCATTGATTCTCACTATGGCGGTAACAATCGACATGCTCCGGGATTGCCCGTAGACGCGGGTCGCACGGTGCGCCGCATGGGCGGCAGGCAGCGCGCGACCGGTACAATCGCTCCTTTTAGCCGCCGGTGCCTCCATGAAAGTCACGCTCATTCCGGTCACGCCATTCCAGCAGAACTGCTCGCTGCTCGTCTGCGAGAAGACGGGCCGCGCCGCCGTCGTCGATCCGGGCGGCGATCTCGACCGGATCGAACAGGAAGTCGCGCGGCAGAACGTGCAGGTCGAAAAGGTGCTGCTCACGCATGGGCACATCGATCACTGCGCGGGCGCGAAGACGCTCGCGACGCACTACGGCGTGCCGATCGAGGGGCCGCAGGAAGAAGAGCGTTTCTGGATCGAGAAGCTGCCGACGCAGAGCGAGCGCTTCGGTTTTCCGGCCGCCGAAACCTTCGAACCGGACCGCTGGCTGAACGACGGCGACACCGTGCGGTTCGGCGACGAAACGCTCGAGGTCTATCACTGCCCGGGCCATACGCCGGGCCACGTCGTTTTCTTCAGCCGCGCGCATCGCGTCGCGATCGTCGGCGACGTGCTGTTCGCGGGCTCGATCGGCCGTACCGATTTCCCGCGCGGCAATCATGAAGACCTTGTCCGTTCGATCAAGGAAAAACTGTGGCCGCTCGGCGACGACGTCACGTTCGTGCCGGGCCACGGCCCGGTGTCGACGTTCGGCGACGAGCGCCGCACGAACCCGTTTGTGTCGGACAAGGTGTTCGGATGAACCAGACCGCCATCCAGGAAATCTACGTCAGCACCGACGTCGAGGCCGACGGCCCGATTCCGGGCCCGCACTCGATGCTGAGCTTCGCATCGGCCGCCTATACCGAGGACAAGCAGCTGATCGCGACGTTCTCGGCGAACCTCGAGACGCTGCCGGGCGCACAGGCGCATCCGGTGCAGGAAGCATGGTGGAAGACGGAACCCGAAGCGTGGGCCGCGTGCCGGCGCGACCTGCAGGCGCCAGAGGCGGCGCTGGTCGCGTATGTCGACTGGGTCGAGGCGCTGCCCGGCAAGCCCGTGTTCGTCGCGATGCCGGCCGGTTTCGACTTTACGTTCATGTTCTGGTACATGATGCGCTTCGCGGGGCGCTGCCCGTTCTCGTGGTCGGCGCTCGACATCAAGACGCTCGCGTTCGCGATGACGGGCCTGCCGTACCGCAAGGCGATCAAGCCGCGCTTTCCGAAGCACTGGTTCGACGACCATCCGCATACGCACGTCGCGCTCGACGACGCGATCGAGCAAGGCGCGCTGTTCTGCAACATGCTCGCCGACCTGCGCCGGCAGCAAGCCGCGCTCGCGGGCCTCGCCGTGTCGGATACCGATCGGTCGGAAAACGCGGGGACGGGACAAAACCCCACGGATCCGCGAGCAAATTAGCGAATCCCGCTCAACAGCGCCGCGCCAGATTGCCTTTCCTTTCCCGGCCCTCTAACATTCAGCGTGTTGTAGCTGCCGCATGGAGGCGCAGGTGACGCTCGATTCCTTTTCGCAAAAAATCCTTCGCCTGTTGCAGCTCGACGCGCGCCGTTCCGTACAGGAAATCTCCGACCAGGTCGGGCTGTCGAGCACGCCGTGCTGGCGCCGCATCAAGGACATGGAACAGTCGGGCGTGATCCAGCGCTATACGGCGCTGCTCGATCGCGAGAAGCTCGGCCTGCACGTGTGCGCGCTCGCGCACGTGCACCTGACCCGCCACAACGAAGGCGGCGTCGAGCAATTCGAGCGCGAGATCGCGACCTGCCCGGAAGTCACCGAGTGCTACAGCACGACCGGCGAAGCGGATTACATCCTCAAGATCGTCGCGCCCGACATCAAGGCCTACGACGTGTTCCTGCACGAACGCATCTTCAAGATCCCGGCCGTGTCGCAGGTGCGCACGAGCGTCGTGCTGCGCGAAATCAAGTTCGACACGCAACTGCCGCTGTAACGCGCGGACCCGTGCGGACCCGTGCGGACGGCCCGCGCTCGCGGGCATCGCGTCACGCCTGCGCGGGCATCGCGCGCGTGAAGTCGATCCGGCGTGCACCGAACTCGCGCTTGAGCGCTTCGGCGTCGAGCCGGCCGGCCAGCGCCGCATCGGTGTCGCCCGGATCGCTCGCGAGCGTCACGTCGATCTCGAGCCCGGTACTCAGGTAATGCAGGTTGATCGCCGCCGCGCGCAGCCCGCGCTGCGCGAGCGCGGCTTCGAGCCGCGCCGCGATCTCGCCGCGCGGCGGCAGCGCGAGCGCCGGACGGCGCGCCGCGTCGTTCTCGGGGTCGACGTGGATCAGCGCATCGAGCACGCGCGGGTCGGTCAGCACGCGTGCGCGTGCGGTCTCGGCGATGTAATGCCCTTCGGAGACGGAGATCTTCGGATCGACGAGGATGTGCGCATCGACGAGCGCGGCATCGCCCATCTTGCGCGTGCGCAGGTCGTGCACGTCGCGCACGCCGGGCGTCGCCGCGAGCAGCGCGCGGATCTCGGCCGTGTCGGCCGTGTCGAGCGCGCGGTCGGACAGGTCCTGCAGCGCGTCATAGCCGAACGTCCAGCCCATCCGCGCAACCATGAAGCCGACGATCGCCGCCGCGATCGGGTCGAGCAGCCGCACGCCGGCCAGGCTGCCGACGATGCCGATCGCGACGACGAGCGACGACGCGGCGTCCGAACGCGCATGCCACGCGTTCGCGACGAGCATCGCCGAGCGCACGCGGCGCGCCTCGCGCAACATGTAGCGAAACAGCGCTTCTTTCGACACGAGCACCGTCAGCGCGACGACCAGTGCGGAAAAATGCACGGCCGGGATGTTTTCGAGATTAACGAGGCGGTCGCCGGCGCGCCAGAGCATGCCGATTCCGACCGCAATCAGGATAGCGCCGAGAAACAGCGACGCGACCGTCTCGTAGCGGCTGTGTCCGTAATTGTGGTCGGCGTCCGGCGATGCGCCGCTATGCCGATTCGCAACCAGCACGACGAAATCCGAGATCAAATCGGAAATCGAATGCACACCGTCGGCAATCAACGCCTGCGAATGCGCAATCGTGCCGACGACGATCTGAAATGTCGCAAGCACGACATTCAGCACAATACTGACGAGCGTGCTCTTGCGCGCAACTGCGTGCTTATCTGCGCTTTGCGCGTCGCCGGAAAACGTGGACATGAAATATGAGATATCGGTGTGCGATACGCAATTCTATCAAAAGCGCCCCGCGAGACTCGCCAATATCAACAAATTTCTCATTCAAATCAATCGCTTATACGAACGTGTCGCATTTTCATTCACGCCGGATTGTTACATTTTCATGACAAATCCCCGCGCACCGACGAGTGTCGGGAAACAAAAAAGCCGCGCTCCCGAACGGACACGCGGCTCTTTTGAGGCAGACGACTTAAACAGACGCTTAAATCGAAAACTGTTCGCGGTTCTTGCCGGCGATCCAGCGCGGCGGCTTGCCGCGGCCCGACCACGTCGCGCCCGTTTCCGGATCGCGGTATTTCGCGGCCACGCCTGCGCGCGGACGGCCGACCTTACCTGCCTTCGCGCGGTTGAGGCCGAGTTCGGCGAGCGAAAAGCCGTAGTCGGCAATTTTCTGCTTCACGTCATTCAGCACTTCAGCGTATTCACGCGACTTCGCTTCTTCGATTTGCTTCTCCAGCTTCTCCCGCTGGGCCAGCAGGTCCTTGTAAGAAGACATAGTTTCCCTTTCTATCTGACTAATGGTGCCGGTCTGCAGCCAGCTCACCATTCATGAAATATATGTGCCTCGGATTTTCGAAGGCAGAGATTAGCACAAAAAAGATTTGATAGAAGCGAGATTCATGAAAATCCCGAGATCAATTGTAATTCGCACATGTCATTTTGACCGGCCGCGGCCTTTTCTCAAATTTTTACGTTCCTACACAGAGATTAGGACATTAGCGATTGCCGATTAGATCTATCAATATACGCAATTACCCTGCATAAGAAAAATCAAAGCTTTCATAGGACGACAGGTTTGTGAAAATCGGATGGCTCGACTTGCTGAACGGACAAACCGGCAACCCGCGACGTCACGCCACATCCCGCGCGCATTCAATCAGCCGGTCGCGCAGCGCGCCGGCATCGGCCAGCGGCGCGTCGAACGGCGTGCGTACGCGGCGGCCGTCGCACCGCCAGTCGGCGCCATGGCGATCGACGCCGAGCAGGTCGAGCCCGTCGCGGCGCGCGTCGCCGGCATCGTACGCGTCCCACAGTGCCTGTTCCTCGTCGAACCCGAGCGGCGGCAGCGCATCGAGATGCGTACCGTCGACCCAGCCCATGCGCCCGAAGCCGCCGATATAGCGCAGCCGCTCGATATCGAGCGCCCGGAACGTGAAATCGCCGAGCGCGAGATAACGCGCGGCGTCCGGCTCGTAGCGCAGGTATCGCGCGGTGACGTGCGGATCGTCGCCGAGCGGCACGAAGCGGCCGAGCAGCGTCGCGCGTTCGGCGTTCAGCACGTCGCCGTCGGGCGCATCGACGACGAGGAAGCCCGCGCGCGGATCGGCGGCGAGATTGCGCGTGTGTTCGGCGAGGCCGCTCACGAGAATCACGGGCCGATGGCTTGCATCGGGCGCAAACGGGACGACCGTCGGATACGGGAAGCCCTGCGGATCGCGCGCATGGGTGGCAAGCGTGCCGAGCGCGCAGCGGTGCAGCAGATGCAGGGCGAAGGCGGGATCGATGTTCAAGAGGACTCCTGCGGTCGAAGGGCGGCGCTTCGGGCACGCCGCGTGCCCTTCGATGTTACCCGCGGGCGCCGCGCGCCGCGTATCGGCCGAACGGCCTATACGGCGCCAGGCACCGGACGGACGGCGCGCTTCCGCGACGTGACCGGTTCGCCGGTTCGCCGGTTCGCCGGTTCGCCGGTTCGCCGGTTCGCCGGTTCGCCGGTTCGCCGGTTCGCCGGTTCGCCGGATCGCCGGATCGCCGGATCGCCGGATCGCCGGATCGCCGGATCGCCGGATCGCCGGATCGCCGGATCGCCGGATCGCCGGATCGCCGGATCATCCACCGAACGGGCAGCGCCCGGCAGGATCGTAAGCGGTTCGATAGAATCGGACGAATCCGACGGACGCCGCGTGCGTCCATGCATCCTTTGACGAGCCTTCCGTGTCCGAATCCGCCTCCCCCGAATCGTCGTCCCCGTTCGCCGCGCCGCCCGACGCGCATCGCGTGCTGCCGCTCCCGGCCCGCCAGCGTGCGCGCACGGCGTCGATGGCGCTGTTCTTCGTCGCCGGCATGATGTACGCGTCGTGGGGCGTGCACGTGCCGACCGTGCGCGACAAGTTCGCGCTGAGCCCCGGGCTGCTGTCGATCGCGCTGTTCGCGGTCGCCGGCGGCTCGATCGCCGCGATGCTGACCATCGCGCGCTGGATCGCGCGCGTCGGCTCGCGCACCGCGTGCCTCGCCGGCGGGCTCGTGATGTCCGCGTGCGCGGCGCTGATCCTCGTCGTGCCCGACTACTGGATGCTGCTCGGCGTGCTCGCGCTGTTCGGCTTCTCGATGGCGACGCTCGACGTCGCGATGAACGCCGAGGCCAGCGCGGTCGAGATCGCGCTCGGCAAGCCGATCATGTCGTCGCTGCACGGCATGTTCAGCATCGGCGGGATGTCGGGTGCGGCGGCCGGCGGCGCGCTGCTGTCGGCCGGCATGGCGCCGGCCGCGCATCTCGCGCTCGCGGCGGCGGCGAGCGC
>NZ_JBNCAB010000117.1:0-17205 GCF_049805555.1 Burkholderia sp. DN3021
GCAGCGGACAGCGGCGCGGCCGCGTCGTCGCGACGCTCGAATGCGTCGGCGGCCGCCGCAAGCCACGCGTCGGCCGCGCGCACGGCCCCGCCGCGCGGGTTGGGCAGTGCGTCAGGGAGGGGAAGGTTCGCCGGATCGGACGTCATGGACACGCGCGCCTGTCATCGTCAAGCCGCTCGCGCGAACCTCGGCGCGCGAGCGCCGGGCCGATGCGAGGCCGGAGCGGGGTGTCCGTGGGCTGAAGGTCCGGTCAGATCTGGACCATCTCGAAGTCTTCCTTGCGGGCGCCGCATTCGGGACACGTCCAGTTGATCGGGACGTCTTCCCAGCGCGTGCCCGGGGCAATGCCCTCTTCCGGCAGCCCGGCTTCTTCGTCGTAAATCCAGCCACAAATCAGGCACATCCAGCTCTTGTATTCCATCTTAAGCCGCGTCGGGAAAGTCGGTAAATTCGGGAGCCATGATGGTACCGTGTCGGGGCCGGACTGCCTAGCAATCGCGCTGGAGTCCGGCGACTACGTTGCGCTGCGCTAAAAAATCCGTCGTGCGGGCCGGATTCCGCCGCATAATGGCTGGAAAGTGCGGCCTGCCGGGCAACACAGGGCCGAAAAAGCCCATTTCGCCTCGCCGTCCGCATCCCCGTCGCTTTCCCGTTTTTCTCTTGCCCCATTTTTACATGTCCAGCAACGCCCCTCCGATCGTCCTCACCTTCGGCCTGTCCGATCCTACCGGCGGCTCCGGCATTCAAGCCGATCTGATGACCTTGGCGAGCATGGGCTGTCACGGCGTGTCCGTCCTGACGGGCTACACCGTGCGCGACTCGGCCGCCTGCGACGAAGTGACCGGCCTCGACCCCGACGTCGTCGCCGCCCAGGCGCGCATGCTGCTCGAGGACATGCCGGTCGCCGCGTTCAAGATCGGCGCGGCGACGCGCGCGGAAGTCGTCAGCGCGATCGCCGAGGTCGTCGCCGACTACGACGGCGTGCCGCTCGTGCTCGCGCCGGACTTCACGCTCGACGACGAGCACGTGCTCGCGGCCGACGACCTGCGCGAATCGATCGCCGACCTGCTGGCGCCGCAGACGACGCTGCTGGTCGCCGACTACGCGACGCTGATCGCGCTCGCGCAGCCGGACGGCGACGCCGAGGCGCCGAATCTCGACGCGGCCGTGTCGCATCTGCTGTCGCAAGGCTGCGAGTACATCCTGTCGTCCGAGACGGGCTCGCACCGGCTCGTCAACACGCTGTACGGCGAGGAAGGCCAGCTCCGCGAGGACATGTGGGATCGCTCGCCGCACCGGCTGATGGGCATCACCGATACGCTCGGCGCGGCCATTGCGGCGCTGCTCGCGAACGGCCAGGAGCCGCCCGAGGCGGTTCGCGAGGCGCAGGAATACCTGTATCAGGCCGTGCGCGACGCGTTCCGGCCCGGGATGGGCGCGTACCTGCCCGACCGGTTCTTCTGGGCGCGCAGCAACGACGATGCGGACACGCCGCCGGCCACGAAGGTCGAACCGGTGCCGAGGACGTCGCACCGGCATTGAAACGCGCGCGGCGGGCGTGAACGCCGGCCGGCGCGCGCACGCGAATCCGGCGCGCACATAAAAAAAGACCCGCATCGCTGCGGGTCTTTTCTTTTGGCTGGAACGCGCATCGCTGCGCGTTCCGGACACCATCGACCGAAGTCGATTACATGTCCATGCCCATGCCGCCCATGCCGCCCGGCATGCCGCCCGGCATCGGTGCATCTTCCTTCGGCAGTTCTGCAACGGCTGCGTCCGTCGTCAGCAGCAGGCCTGCAACCGAAGCTGCGTTCTGCAGTGCGGTGCGCGTGACCTTGGTCGGGTCGACGACGCCGGCTTCGACCATGTCGACGTACTCGCCCGTCGCTGCGTTGTAGCCGTAGTTGCCCTTGCCTGCAGCAACTGCCGCCACCACGACGCTGGCTTCTTCGCCGCCGTTCGTGACGATCTGGCGCAGCGGCTCTTCCATTGCGCGCAGCACGATCTTGATGCCGGCGTTCTGGTCGGCGTTCAGGCCGGTCAGGCCTGCGATCGCGGTGCGAGCGCGGATCAGCGCAACGCCGCCGCCTGCCACGATGCCTTCTTCCACAGCTGCGCGCGTTGCGTGCAGTGCGTCTTCGACACGCGCCTTCTTTTCCTTCATTTCGACTTCGGTCGCAGCACCGACCTTGATCACTGCCACGCCGCCGGCCAGCTTGGCCACGCGCTCTTGCAGCTTTTCACGGTCGTAGTCCGACGTCGCTTCTTCGATCTGCGCGCGCACTTGCTTCACGCGTGCTTCGATGTTCACGGCTTCGCCTGCGCCGTCGATGATCGTCGTGTTTTCCTTGCCCACTTCGATGCGCTTCGCCTGGCCCAGTTCTGCCAGCGTTGCCTTCTCGAGCGTCAGGCCGGTTTCTTCCGCGACGACCTGACCGCCGGTCAGGATCGCGATGTCTTCCAGCATCGCCTTGCGACGATCGCCGAAGCCCGGCGCCTTGACCGCGACGGTCTTCAGGATGCCGCGGATGTTGTTGACGACCAGCGTTGCGAGCGCTTCGCCTTCGACGTCTTCAGCGATGATCAGCAGCGGACGGCCAGCCTTCGCGACTTGCTCGAGCACCGGCAGCAGATCGCGGATGTTCGACACCTTCTTGTCGTGCAGCAGCACGAACGGGTTCTCGAGGACGGCGACTTGCTTGTCCGGGTTGTTGATGAAGTACGGCGACAGGTAGCCGCGGTCGAACTGCATGCCTTCGACGACGTCGAGTTCGTCGGCCAGCGACTTGCCGTCTTCGACGGTGATCACGCCTTCCTTGCCGACCTTGTCCATCGCTTCAGCGATGCGATCGCCGATCGACGAATCGCTGTTCGCCGAGATCGAGCCGACCTGTGCGATTTCCTTGTTCGTCGTGCACGGCTTGCTGATCTTCTTCAGCTCTTCGACAGCCGCTGCGACTGCCTTGTCGATGCCGCGCTTCAGGTCCATCGGGTTCATGCCCGATGCGACGTACTTCATGCCTTCGCGAACGATCGATTGCGCGAGGACGGTTGCCGTCGTCGTGCCGTCGCCTGCGTTGTCGCTGGTCTTGGAAGCGACTTCCTTGACCATTTGCGCGCCCATGTTCTGGAGCTTGTCCTTCAGCTCGATTTCCTTCGCGACCGACACACCGTCCTTGGTGACCGTCGGGCCGCCGAAGCTGCGCTCGAGCACGACGTTGCGGCCCTTCGGACCCAGCGTGACCTTGACTGCGTTGGCGAGAATGTTCACGCCTTCGACCATCTTCGAACGGGCGGAATCGCCGAATACGACGTCTTTAGCTGCCATCTTCTAACTCCTTGAATTCTTGGGAATATGTACCGTCGAAGGACGCTTAGTTAGCGTTGACCACGGCCATGATGTCTTCTTCGCGCATGACCAGCAGTTCCTGGCCGTCGACCTTCACGGTCTGGCCTGCGTACTTGCCGAACAGGACGCGATCGCCGACCTTCACGTCGAGCGCGATCGGGGCACCCTTGTCGTCACGCTTGCCCGGGCCGACCGCGAGGATCTCGCCTTGATCCGGCTTTTCAGCAGCGGCTTCGGGGATGACGATGCCCGAGGCGGTCTTGGTTTCTTGATCCAGACGCTTGACGATCACGCGATCGTGCAAAGGACGAAGGTTCATATTCACTCCTCTCTTGACTGAGATTGAAGAACGCTTGGGAATCTGCCCGGCGGATCGCCCGGCAGAGAATTGTTAGCACTCTCGTGCAGCGAGTGCTAATTATATGGACGGGTTTTGACAAATTCAAGAAGGGAAACCGGAGGAATTTTTTGAACGGCGCGGCAGCGGGAAAAACACGCGGATACAACAAAAAACCCTTTAGAAACAAAACCATGACGAACGCTTCCCGGTCCGGCCGGCGGGCCCGAGGGGCCCGCGCATCCCATCCAGCCCCGTTTGGACACCGGGTAAGCACGGAGTTCCCGAGGCCGGCGACAGCGCATCAAAAAACCTGCGCCGACGCCGATCCGGCATGCTGCAGCACCGCCTTCGCGTACGCCGGACGGCCCTCGCGCGCCGTCGCACGTCGTCACGTATCGGCGCAGCCCGCGCCCGACAGCGGCCGGAATGTCCGGCCCTCCGTCTCGACCGCCGCGCCCAGCAGCCGCGCGAGCCCTTTCGCGCCTTCGCGCATCACGACGTCGTGATTCCATTTGAATAACGGGCGCGCGATCGGCGCCAGCCAGTTCATCCACTTCAGTTGCGTGCGGATGTGCCAGTCGTAGCGCACGACGGTGCACGCACCGTCGCCGGCAAACGACCAGCATCCGTCGCCTTCGATCGCGCCGCTCGCGCGGCCTTCGAGCGCATGCCCGGGCTCGACGCGCCGCACGCGCATGTCGAAGGTCAGCCGGTACGGCAGCGCGCCCTTCCACGTATACCGGTGCAGCGCACCGACGCCGCGCGCGTCGCCCGGCTCGATCTCGACGGTGCGCACGGCGCCCTTCCACCAGTCGGGCCAGCGGTCGACCTGGTAGATCGCGTCCCAGACCGCTGCGAGCGGGGCGTCCACGCGCCAGGTCGTCGAGAACCGGTATTCCGCCATGCAGCCTCCGGCATGCGCGTCAGGGGCATGAATCAGCGCACCGATCAGGGCGCGAAGAAGCGCTCGGGAAACGCGACGTCGATCTCGATATCGTCGAGCGTCACGGTTTCGAGCGGCACGTCGTCATCGTTCGCGAAGCTGACGACCTTCAACGGAAAGCCGTCCTCGGCGTCCAGCCACAGCCGGTAGCGATGCACGCCGCCGACCGCATGCGCGGGCGCGCCCGTGACCGACACGCGCAGCGCGGTTCGGCCGCCGACGGCCTCCTCGCCTTCGGTCACCGTCGCGCCGCCCTGCTGCAGCGCATGAACGTTGCGCAGCAGTTCGCCGACGTCCGACCGGTCGACCCGGTGGCCGCTGCGGTCGCGCACAAGCGGATTGGACGGCGACAGCGTCAACGCGGGCGGCGCATGCGCGCCGAACGGGCGCAGCCGCACCTTGCCGTCGCCGGGATCGTATGCAAGCACCGCGCCGTGATGAGGCGACACGAAATCCATCCGGACGAAGCCCGGTTTCAGGTACGCGTAGCGGATTTCGGCGTGTTCGCCGCTCCGCGCCGACGAGCGGATCGTCGCGCGGTACGAGCGGACGTGGTCGAAATGCGCCTGCGCGACGGTCACGGGATCGGCTGTCATGCTCGCTCCTATCAGGCTCGCGGCCAGCAACGCGGCGATCACGGCGCCGCCTCGACGTCGAGCACGCCCTCCATCCCGCGCTCGCGATGGCTCCTGAAAAACAGCAGCCGATGCGTGCAATAGTAGGCGAACCGGCCCGGCTGCGCCGGTGTGAAGCGAAGCTTCTTCGGCGTCGTGGCCAGCTCGGTGCGGACCGCGATGCCGGCCTGCGGCGCATCGATTTCGAAACTGTGCGGCACCACGCCGGGCTCGGCCGACACGGTCAGCTCGACCGGCACATGCGCGCGCACGATCACGTGGTTCGGACGGAAGAAATAGCTGCCGCCTACGATCGTCACCCGCTGCACGCCGTCTGCGTCCACCGGCACGCGCACCGGCGCATCGCCGTCGGCACGCGCGAGCGTGGCGCCTGCGGCGAGTGCCGCGAGCACGGGCATCAGCACGAGTGCCTTCGTCATCGTCCTCTTCATCTTCATCGCCTGCTCCCTGCCGGCGCCGCGCAAGTCATCCCTTCCACGCGTCGGTCGAGCCGCCTAGCGCGCCGCACGCTTCGATCGCAAGCTCGCGCAGGTGCCGTTCGTCTCCGCGGCCGGACAGCGCATAGCCCATGCCGCGATCCGACCAGAAATACGTATAGCGGCCGTCGGCCGACATCGCCCGCGGCGCGAGGTGCCGCGCGTCGTACGCGGTCATGTACAGCGTCACGCGCTTGCCGTCCGCCCGCTGGTACATGAACTGCGCGGCCGGCCCCGCGTCGCCGGGCAGCAAGCGGCCGCCCAGCAACACGTAGCCGTATTCGTCGAGCGACGGCGCGCGCACGGGCCGCCCGACGCGCGCCGACAGCCACGCGGCAAGGTGCGCGGGATCGCCCGCGCCGACCTCGACCGGATGCTCGCGATCGGCTGCGTACACCGCATACGCGACATCCGCGCGCGCGGCGAACGCCGGTTCGCTGCCGAACGCGGCCCAGCCCGCATGCAGCGCGACGCCGATCAGCAGCCCGGCCGCCAGCCCCGCAAACGCATACGCGATAGCGCGCCGGCGCGGCGCGCGGCGCTGCACGAACAGCGCGGGCGCGGCGCCCGGCAACGGAAACAGCGCCTGCAGCGCATCGCGCTGGGCGCGGTAATGCGCGAATCGTTCGGCTTCCTTCGGATCGGACTGCAGGCGCTCGAGCATCTCGCGCTGCTCGTGCCCGGACAGCTCGCCGTCCAGCAACGCGGACAGCAGTTGCGCCGACGCATCGTCGTCCCGCTCGTTCGAAGGCTTGCGCGATTCATCCATCATGTCTTCCCGATTACCCGTAACGCGGCCGTGCCGTGCGCCGACGGCTCGTCCGACAGCAGTGCGCGCATCTGCCCGCGCGCCCGCGCGAGCCGCGACATCACCGTTCCCACCGGCACGCCGAGCACCTGCGCGGCGTCGCGATAGCTCAACTCCTCGAGCGCGACCAGCAGCAGCACCTCGCGCTGTTCGACGGGCAGCCGGTACAGCGCGCGCTGCACGTCGCGCAGCACCAGCCCGCCGATCTCGCCGGACGGCGCGGCCATCGTCTGCCACGGTGCCGTCGCATCGTCGACCGCGATCTCGTGCCGCGCACGCAACTGGTCGATGAAGCGGTGCCGCAGCAGCGTCAGCAGCCACGCGCGCAGGTTGCCGCCGTCGCGCGGCGGCCGGTTCAGCGCGCGCTCGAGCGTGTCCTGCACGAGATCGTCCGCCCAGGCCCGGTCGCCCGTCAGCGCACGCGCATAACGCGTGAGATGGGGCAGCCACACCAGCAGGTCCGATTCGTAGCTCATCGATGCGTCGCGCGTCGCCGCGCCGTTACGGACGTGCAACGTGCCACATGCCGCCGATCCCGTCGCCGCCCGCGTCGCCGGCCTTGTGATCCATCTTCCAGCGATACAGCGGGCGCCCGTGGTACGCCCATTGCTTCTTGCCGTCGCCGCGCGTGACGAGGCTCCACGCGCCCGACGCCTTGTCGTACGCGTCGGCGATCGCGGGCGGCCAGTTGGCCGCGCACGCGCTGTCGCACGCGCTCTTGCCGGGCGCGTCGCGATCGAATACGTACAGTGTCATGTGATCTTCGTCGACCAGTTTCCCGTCGCCGACCTGTGGCGGTTCCGCGGCCGCCGGCCGCACGATCGCCGCCATCAGTGCGGCAGCGAAAAGCATCCGTTTCATTCCCGCTCTCCTTTTGACATGGCATCGCGACACGGCGGCGCCGGACGGGACGATCGGCTTCGTCGAGACCATTATCCCGCCGGCCGGTCGTGCCGGGACTCGGTATGTAAACGGACGAAAGCGGCCGGTTATTCCATGCCGCCCTGCGACGATCGGCGGCGGCCCGGCATCGGCCATTCATACGACGAAAAAAAGCGGGAAACCCAAAAGACAACGCGGCATGACATCCCTGCCATGCCGCGTTGCGCGACCCATGTTGCACGGCGCGTTGCGCATGGCGGCCGATACGGCGCCGCCGTGCGTTTCCGGCTCGTTACCTCGGCAGTGCGCCCGTCAGCGATTGCAGCAGCGTCGTCACCGGTGCGAGCGGGTTGTTCGGCGAGCCGTTGCCCGAATGCGGCGTCACCGACAGGCCCGGCGCGGAACCGAGCGCCGTGCCGACCGACGTGCCGACCGCATTGACGACCGTCGCCGTCGAGTTGGCACCCGTCGTCAACAGCGAGCCGACCGCGCCCGCCGTGCCGCCGGCCGCGTTCGAGCCCGAACCGAGCAGGCTGCCGCCTGCCGCTGCCGTCGAACCGGCCGCGCCCGACAGCGCGCCGGCCGCCTGGCCGAGCGCCGCCGGACCGTTCGCGAGTGCGCCCGTCACCGAGCCGAGCGCACCGGTCAGTGCGCCGGCCGGGTTGCTGCCGCCAGTCAGGCCGTTCACGAGGTTCGTGATCGGTGCGATCGGGCTGTTGCCCGCCGCGCTCGTCAGCGTGCCGACGACCTGGTTCACGACGCCTTGCACCGGCGCCAGTGGATTGGCCCCGCCGAGGTTGCCGAGGGCACCCGTCACCGAGTTCAGCGCGCCCGTCAGTGCACCGGCCGGATTGCCGCTGCCGAGCGTACCGACGACCTGGTTGACGACACCCTGCACCGGCGCTAGCGGGCTCGTGCCGCCCAGCGCGCCCGCGACGGAGCCGACTGCATTGCCGAGCGTGCCGACGACCTGGTTCACGACGCCTTGCACCGGCGCCAGTGGATTCGCCCCGCCGAGGTTGCCGAGGGCACCCGTCACCGAGCCGAGTGCACCGGTCAGTGCGCCGGCAGCGTTGCCGCCGGTCGGCAGCGCGTTCTGCAGGCCGTTGACGAGGTTCGTGATCGGCGTGATCGGGCTGCCGCCTCCTGCGCCGGACAGCGTGCCTACGACCTGGTTGACGACGCCCTGCACCGGCGCGAGCGGATTCGACCCGCCGAGGTTGCCGAGGGCACCCGTCACCGAGTTCAGCGCGTTCGTCAGCGCAGCGGCCGGATTGTCGTTGCCGAGCGTGCCGGCGAGCTGCGTGACGACGCCTTGCACCGGCGCGAGCGGGCTCCCCGCGCCGCCAACGTTGCCGAGCGTGCCCGTGATCGTGTTGACCGCGTTGCTCAGCGAGCCGGCCGGGTTACCGCTGCCGAGCGTGCCCGTCACCTGGTCGACGACGCTCTGGATCGGTGCCAGCGGGTTCGAGCCGCCGCCGATACCGCCCAAGGCGCCCGTTGCGGTACCAAGGGCGTTGCTCAGCGTCCCCGTCGCGGTATTCAGCACGCCAGTCAGTGCGCCTGCCGGGTTACCGCCACCGAGCGCGCCCGTCACTTGATTCACGACACCTTGAACCGGCGCCAGCGGATTCGCACCGCCACCGACGCTGCCCAGCGCACCCGTCACCGTGCCGAGAGCACCCGTCAGTGCGCCGGCCAGATTGCCGCCGCCGAGTGCGCCCGCCACCTGGTTCACGACACCTTTAACCGGCGCCAGCGGATTCGCACCGCCACCAACGCCACCCAGCGCCCCCGTCACCGTGCCGAGAGCACCCGTCAGTGCACCGGCCGGATTGCCGCCACCGAGCGCGCCCGCCGCCTGATTCACAACACCTTGAACCGGCGCCAACGGATTCGCACCGCCACCGACGCTGCCCAGCGCCCCCGTCACCGTGCCGAGAGCACCCGTCAGCGCACCGGCCGGATTGCCGCCGCCGAGTGCGCCTGTCACCTGATTCACGACACCTTGAACCGGCGCCAGCGGGTTCGCACCGCCGCCGACGTTGCCCAGTGCGCCCGTTACCGTACCGAGGGCGCCGGTCAGTGCACCGGCCGGATTGCCGCCACCGAGCGCGCCCGTCACTTGATTCACGACACCTTGAACCGGCGCCAGAGGGTTCGCCCCGCCGCCGACGTTACCCAATGCGCCCGTTACCGTACCAACCGCATTACTCAACGTCCCCGTCGCCGTATTCAGCGCACCGGTCAGCGCGCCTGCCGGGTTGCCGCCACTCAGCGCCCCCGTTACCTGGTTCAGCCCCCCTTGCACCGGCGCCAGCGGCTGCACCGTGCCGCCGCCACCGCCGAGTGCGCCCGTCACCGCCCCCATGGCGCCCGACAGTACCTGGCCGGGATCGCCGAGCGACGTCTGGATCGCGCCCGAGCCGCCCGCCGTCACGGTGACCGAGCCCAGCGGCGACGTGCCCGTCGCAACCAGCCCGACCGACACGCTGTTCGTCGGTGGATTGACGATCACTTGCGGGATCGGCAGCGAATCGAGGGCCCCCGCCATCGCGGAACCCGAAGCCAGTACCCCGAACACCGTCGCGACCGACAGCGCCACACCCGTCAATTTAAAATTTTGTCTCATCCTTATTCACCCCATCTCGGTTGGCACTACGTTGATAAAGCATGGGGACGGATCGCACGAAGCGTGCCAATTCAAAAAAGCGGATTGATTCATCTGCCAATTGCCTGGCAATAACGCTTTTTTATGGATTTCAGGCGAAATACACGGGTCGCGGAGCCCGAATCGTCTGACGAAAAAGGCCCGCGGAACGCGGATGTAACGTAACGTTTGCGAGCCGCGTAGTAACGTGTTCCGGTACATTCCGCGTAACACCGGAACACCCGTTCGAGACGGTGCCCTGAATCGTCAGGGCCGGCCGCCCATTGCGCATTTCAGCAATATGAAAATGCATTGATAAATCGCGAATTTACTGATTTTATTTATTGCGCGATTTCTTTCTTGGCGATTACGCAGATCATTTCCGAATACCCGGTTTTCGATAATTCGGACAGCCGAATGAAAAATTGTTGCGGCCGCATCGCAGCCGGAGAACGCGATGCAGCGCGCGGGGCTGCGGCCCGGGCCGCCGCCGCATCGCCGCGCTGCCGGCTCAGCCGAAGCGCGCCGGCCGGTACGGACGGGGATCGATATAGGTCGGCGCGCCCGTCATCATTTCGGCGAGCAGGCGCCCGGTCGCGGGGCCGAGCGTGAGCCCGTGGTGGCAATGGCCGAACGCGAACCACAGATGGCGATGGCGCGGCGCGGGCCCGATCACCGGACGCATGTCGGGCGTGCACGGCCGCATCCCGAGCCACGGCTCGCGATCGAGCCGCTCGCCGATGCCGAACGCGCCGCGCGCCAGCGGCTCGGCACGCGCGAGCTGCACGCCGGTCGGCGGCGCACCGCGCAGCGCGATCTCGACGCCGGTCGTGAGCCGCAGGCGGCCGCCTTCCATCGGCGCGACGACGAAGCCCGCCTCGGTATCGCATACCGGCATGTTCAGCAGCGTGCGCGTCGGCAGGTAATGCATGTGGTAGCCGCGCTTCGCGCGCAACGGAATCCGATAGCCGAGCGGCGCGAACACGTGATCGGACCACGGCCCGAGCGCGACCACGGCCGAGCGTGCGGAGATCGGCCCATGTTCGGTACTGACGCGCCAGCCGCCATCCACCTGGGTGAGCGTCTTCGCGTCGCCGAGCACGAACGTGCCGCCGTCGCGTTCGAACAGTCGCGCATAGGCCTTCGTCAGCCCGCCCGGGCTCGACACGGTCTTCGGGTCCTGCCAGTGAAAGGCACCGCAAAATGCGTCGCCGACACCGGGCTCGCGTTTGAGCAGCGCGCGCTTGTCGAGCACGGTCATCCGCAGCCCGTGCGCGTCGGCCACGCGCTGCTGCGCACGCGTTTCCGCGTGGAACAGCGCGGGCGAACGGAATGCCTCGATCCACCCGCCGTCGTGCACGAGCGGCTGCGCGTCGGTGCGCGCGAGCAGCGCATCGTGCTCGACGACACTCGCCGCGACGAGCGGCAGCAGGTCGCGCGCGGCGGCCGCGAGCCGCTGCGGCGACGATTCGCGCCAGAAGCGCGCGAGCCAGCCCGCATACGCAGGCAGCGCACGATAGTCCCAATAGAGATCGACCGAGCGGTTGCGCGCATAGCGCAGCAGCGTGCCGAGCCGGCGCGGAAACGCATATGGCACGACCGACGAGCGCTCGATCAGCCCGGCATTGCCGTGGCTCGTTTCCTCGCCGGGCGCGCGCCGGTCGACGAGCGCGACGCGCAGCCCGCGATCCTGCAGATGCAGCGCCGACGACACGCCGACGATGCCGGCCCCCAGAACGATGACGTCGAAATCCATGCTTCCCCGCCCAGCGTCGAGATTCGATGCGACGCGCGCCGGCACCGCGGCCGGCGCGCGGCCGTGCTTACTTCGCGACGATGTCGCGCTTGAAATACTTCTGCGACAGCGCACCCAGCGTGCCGTCCTTCTTCAGCGCGTCGAGCGCGCCGACGATCTTCGCCTGCAGCGCCTTGTCGCCCTTGCGCAACCCGAAGCCGGTGCCTTCGCCGAGCGTCGCCGGATCCTTCAGCGGCTCGCCGACGATCTGGTAGTCGCGGCCGGCCGGCTTGTCGAGAAAACCGTCCTGCGCGGTCTGCGCTTCCTGCACGGCCGCGTCGAGACGCCCGGCGACGAGATCCGCATAGATCTGGTCCTGGTCCTGATACGACACGACGGCCACGCCCGCATCGGCCCAGTGCGCCTTCAGGAAATCCTCCTGCGACGAGCCCTGCAGCACGCCGACGTGCTTGCCGTGCAGGCTCGCGACGTCGGGCCGCAGCGGCGAGCCGCGCCTGGCGACCAGCACGATCGGCACCACGTAGATCGCCGGCGTGAAGTCGATGCTCTGCTTGCGCTTCGCGGTGATGTTCATCGCCGAGTTGATCGCGTCGAACTTGCGCGCCTGCAGCGCAGGGATCAGGCCGTCGAACGAATTCTCGACCCACACGCATTTCATGTTCAGCTTCGCGCACACGGCGTTGCCGATGTCGACGTCGAACCCCTGCAACTGGCCGGCCGGCGTCTTGCTCTCGAACGGCGGATAGGCGGCTTCGATCCCGAAGCGCAACGTGGTCTGTTCCGCGTGGGCCGTGACGGCCGTGCACGCAAGCGCCGCGGCGGCGCAGAGGGAAAGCTTCCAGTTCATGAGACGGTCCTTCTGTTCTCGATTGAGGCAATGAAGATCGGTCGCGCGGCGCCCGCGACCGGGCGCCGGATCGGCATTCGACACAGGCGGCCGCCGCACGACGACACGTCGCGTCCTGCATGCGAAATATAGACTTAAAGTCCACTATAGACTATAGGGGATACGAGGATCGTGCGTCGTCGCGTCACGTCGAAATTGCATCGAGCACGCACAACACCATTGATTTTCCGGTGTTTTCTACAAAACCAGCGACGACACAAAGTCTCGAAAAGAAAAATCCTCCAGATTGTGTTTGTCTATATTAGACTTTTAGTCCATCACGAACACCGCCGGACACCGTCTTTCGAGACATTCCTGTCCGGCCCCGACCGGAGATGTCCCCATGACGCAAACCGTCCCGCCCCTGCCGCTGACCGTCGACGAAGCCGCAGTGCGCGCGGCCCTGCCGTCGCTCGACGTGCTCGGCACGCTGCGCCGCATGTTCGCGTCGCTCGCGTCGGCGCGCGCGGTGCAGCCACCGCAGACCCTCACGCTGTTTCCCGACCAGGCCGGCGACTTCATCACGTATCTCGGCGCGCTCGCCGACGAGCAGGTGTTCGGCGCGAAGCTGTCGCCGTATGTCGTGACGGACAGTAAACCGATCGTCACCGCGTGGACCGCGCTGATGTCGATGCGCACCGGCCAGCCGCTGATGTGGTGCGACGCGGGGCGGCTGACCGTCGAACGCACGGCCGGCACGACCGCGCTCGCGGTCGACTGCCTCGCGCCGCGCGACGCGCGCCATCTGGCGATCGTCGGCGCGGGCGCGGTCGGCCTCGCGCACCTGCGGCACACGGCGGCATTGCGCGACTGGGAGACGATCCGCGTGTACTCGCCCGCGCTTGCCGGCGACGCGGCGCTGCAGGCGACGCTCGCCGAACTCGACCCGCGCGCACGCGCGGCTGCGAGCGTCGAAGCCTGCGTGCGCGATGCGGACGTCGTGATGCTGTGCACGTCGTCGGGCACGCCCGTGCTCGGCGACGGGATGCTCACGGGCCCCGCGCTCGTCACGTCGATCAGCACGAACGTCGCGCGTGCGCACGAGATCCCGCCCGCGTGGCTGCCCGACATGGACGTGTACTGCGACTACCGGCGCACGACGCCCGCGAGCGCAGGCGAGATGCAGATCGCGGCGGCCGATTACGGCTGGGACGCCGAACGGATCGTCGGCGACCTGCCCGCGCTCGTCGCCGGCACCTGCGCGGCGCCGTCGCGCACGCGTCACGCGTTCTTCCGCTCGATCGGCCTCGGGCTCGAGGACATCGCGATCGCGCACGCGCTGTACACGCACCTGACGCGCACATGAGCGGCACGCGAGCGCGGGGCCGATACAATGGCGCAACCGCCGCGGCGGCCGCGCGCGGGCGCACGGGCATGCCGGCCACCGGCGCGCCGACACGCCGGCCCGATGTGCCGCCCGGCCCCCGCCCACCCGAGATGGCGACACCGATGCGCAAGAAGAAATCCCCCGTCAAAGACCTGCTGCTCACCCGTTATGCGCCGATCGCCGACGGTATCGCCGCATTGTTCTTCCCGTACGCGGAAGTCGTGATCCACGACCTGCACGACCAGACCGTGCTGTATCTCGCGAACAACCTGTCCAAGCGCGAGGTCGGCGACGATTCCGCGCTCGAGGAAATCGATCATTCGGCGCGCGAGCGCGTGATCGGCCCGTACGAGAAGTTGAACTGGGACGGCCGGCGGATGCGCTGCGTCAGCAACGTGCTGTTCGACGACGAAGGTCGTCCGGCCGGAATGATGTGCATCAACTTCAACATCGCGGTGTTCGACGAGGTGCGCGCGACGCTCGACCTGTTCATCAAGGGCGCGGGCGTCGTCGCGCAGCCGGACGAGCTGTTCCGCGACGACTGGCAGGAGCGCATCAACACGTTCCTGCACGGCTGGCTGCACGAGCGGCAGGTCGGGCTGAACGGGCTCACGCGCGAGCACCGACGCGAGCTCGTCGAGGCGCTTTACGCGGAAGGCGCGTTCCGCGGCAAGAGCGCGGCCAACTATGTCGCGAACGTGCTCGGGATGGGGCGCGCGACGGTCTACAAGCACCTCAAGCACCTGAAGGAAACGCAGGGCGACGCGTAAGCGGCAAGCGGCATGCCCCGCAAGCCGGTTCGCCGGGCCCCGCCGCCGCATCCGGCATCCGGCATTGGCATCGGCAATCGCTATCGGTCCGTGCCTTTCGTGCCTATGCTTCGTGATACGTCGGGCGCGGGCCCGTTTCGCACAGGCCCGGCCAGGACCAAGCGTCGAAGCATAAAGTGATATAGTCCCGGTTACATTTTTTGCCGCCCCGGACCGCCCATGACGACCGCTCCCGCCCCGACTGCCCGCCCGACCCTCATCGTCGAAATCTGGTCCGACCTGATCTGCCCGTGGTGCTGGATCGGCAAGCGCCGCTTCGACGAGGCGCTCGCCGCGTTCGCGCACGCCGACCGCGTCGACGTTGCGCTGCGCGCGTACCGGCTGATGCCCGGCCAGCCCGTCGAGCCGGTCGAGGCGATGCTTGCGGGCAAGTACCGGATGTCGCCCGCGCAGGTCGATCAGATGCTGCGCCAGGTGACCAACGCGGCCGCGAGCGTCGGGCTGCGCTACGACCTGCCGGGCACGCTCGTCGGCGACACGCTCGACGGCCACCGGCTCGTGAAGCTTGCGGAAGCCACAGGCCGCGCGCACGCGCTGACCGAGCGGCTGTACCGCGCGTATTTCTGCGAGCACGGCTCGCTGTTCGATCATGGGCAACTGACCGAATTCGCGGTCGAAGCGGGGCTCGAGCGCTCGGCCGTCGACGACGTGCTGCGCAGCGACGCGTACCGCGCCGAAGTCGAAGCCGACATCGCGCGCGCCGCGCAGATCGGCGGGCGCGGCGTGCCGCTGTTCGTGTTCGGCGGCCGCTACGCGGTGTCGGGCGCGCAGCCGGCCGACGCGTTCGCGCAGGCGCTCGACCAGGCGTGGCGCGACGGTATCGTCGAACTCGCCGGCAGCGACGCGGCTGCATGCGGCCCCGACGGCTGCGAACTGCCGGCGCGCTCGTAACACGCGCAACGCCCATCCCGCGCGCCCCGTCCAGACGCGCCACTACGCGTCGCTGCTGCCACAAACCGGCAGGAAGCCCGCGCCGATGACGTCTACAATGCATCCTTTCAAATAACTATCAGAAGGCTGCCAGCCCATGACCCACGGGATTCACGGCGAGAAGCGCTGGTACGCGCTGATCGTGCTCTGCCTCGGCGTGCTGATGATCGTGCTCGACAGCACGATCGTGAACGTCGCGCTGCCGTCGATCAGCACCGACCTCCACTTCACCGAAACGGCCCTCGTATGGGTCGTCAACGCGTACCTGCTGACGTTCGGCGGCTGCCTGCTGCTCGGCGGCCGGCTCGGCGACCTGTATGGCCAGCGCCGCATGTTCCTCGCGGGCCTCGTCGTGTTCACGCTCGCGTCGCTCGCGTGCGGCCTCGCGCAATCGCAGGCGATGCTGATCGCCGCGCGCGCGGTGCAGGGGCTCGGCGGCGCGGTCGTATCGGCCGTCTCGCTGTCGCTGATCATGAACCTGTTCACCGAGCCCGGCGAACGCGCGCGTGCGATGGGCGTCTACGGCTTCGTGTGCGCGGGCGGCGGCAGCATCGGCGTGCTGCTCGGCGGGCTGCTGACGAGCTCGCTGTCGTGGCACTGGATCTTCCTCGTCAACCTGCCGATCGGCATCGCGGTCTATGCGATGTGCGTCGCGCTGCTGCCGCGCATGCGCGCACCGGCCGGCACCGCGCGGCTCGACGTCGCGGGCGCGGTCACGGTGACCGCATCGCTGATGCTGGCCGTCTACGGGATCGTCGGCGGCAACGAGGCCGGCTGGCTGTCGACACAGACCGTCGCACTGATCGGCGCGGCCGTCGCGCTGCTCGCGCTGTTCATCGCGATCGAGGCGCGCGCCGCGCATCCGCTGATGCCGCTCACGCTGTTCGCCGCGCGCAACGTCGCGCTCGCGAACGTGATCGGCGTGCTGTGGGCGGCCGCGATGTTCGCGTGGTTCTTCCTGTCCGCGCTGTACATGCAGCGCGTGCTCGGCTACGCGCCGCTGCAGGTCGGCCTCGCGTTCCTGCCGGCGAACCTGATCATGGCCGCGTTCTCGCTCGGGCTGTCGGCGCGCATCGTGATGCGCTTCGGGATCCGCGGCCCGATCGCGGCCGGCCTGCTGATCGCGGCCTGCGGCCTCGCGCTGTTCTCGCGCGCGCCGGTCGACGGCGGTTTCGTCTGGCACGTGCTGCCCGGCATGACGCTGCTCGGCATCGGTGCGGGCATCGCGTTCAACCCGGTGCTGCTCGCCGCGATGAGCGACGTCGATCCGGCCGATTCCGGGCTCGCGTCGGGGATCGTCAACACCGCGTTCATGATGGGCGGCGCGCTCGGCCTCGCGGTGCTCGCGAGCCTCGCGGCGGCCCGCACCGACGCGCTCGCGGCCGCGCAGGCC
>NZ_JBNCAB010000118.1:0-16713 GCF_049805555.1 Burkholderia sp. DN3021
TCGTCCCATCGCCATGTTGACGTCTCCCGTTCCGTTGACGTCTACATGCTACGCGAACATAGTTCAGTTAACAACGGAACAGGACACTAGGCTGGCGCGGCGTGTTCGGGAGTCTCGCGGCGGGCGGGTTGGTCGCGACGGCGATGGTGCTGCGCTACCTGCCCGAGACCCGCGAATACGACGTGCGGCCGGCGCCGGGCCGCGGGCTCCTGCGGACGTATGCCGGCCTGCTGCGCGAGCGCCGTTTCCTGCGCTACTCGCTGGCCATCAGCTTCGCGTACTGCACGTACTATCCGTTCATCGCGGAATCGTCAACGCTGTTCCAGCGGCAAATGGGCGTGTCCGGCCCGGTCTATGCGGCGATCTTCGGCCTGACGGTGCTCGGCTACCTGATCGGCTCGAGCGTATTCGCGCGGACCAGCGGCCGCTGGAAAGCCGATTCGGTCATCGCGGCGGCAGCGGTCGTCAATCTGGTCGGCGCCGCCGCGCTGTGGGGCTGCGGGGCGATCGCCCCCACGGCGGTCGCGGCCCTCGTCGTGCCGATGTTCGTCGTGATGATTGCCGTCGGGATCGCGATTCCGGCGTGCCAGTTCGCGGTGATGCAGCCGTATACGAAGATCGCCGGCACGGCGTCCGGGCTCTTCTTCTTTATCCAGATGGCGATTACAGCCACGTGCGGCGGCGTACTGGCATGGCTGTCGGACGGCACCGCCCGCCCGATGATTCTCGTCACCGTCTGCTCGAGCGTCGCGTTCCTGGTGGTGGTGGTCGGCCTTCGCGAGCGGAGCGCCGCCGACGACCGACGCTTTGCCACGGAGAGCCTGCCGGCCGCCGAGCGGTGAGCGCAGATCGGGCAGGCCGGGTGATACGGGCTTGCGCCGGCGGCGCAACCGGTGTTTCCGCGAGACGTCGACATGGAAAGGATCATGTAATGTAGCGGCCTGTCGCTGACCTTACCGGAATCCCCATGCGTGTGCTGCTCGTCGAAGACAATCCGAACCTGGCCCAGTCGCTGAACGACGCGCTGAGCGCCGCGCGCTTCGCGGTCGATCACATGGCGGACGGGGAGGCGGCGGACCATGTGCTGCGCACGCAGGATTACGCGCTGGTGATCCTCGATCTGGGGCTGCCGAAGCTCGACGGGCTGGAGGTGCTGCGGCGGCTGCGCGCGCGCCGCAATCCGGTGCCGGTGCTGATCCTCACTGCGCACGGGTCGGTCGAGGACCGCGTGAAGGGGCTCGATCTCGGCGCCGACGACTATCTCGCGAAGCCGTTCGAGCTGACCGAACTGGAAGCGCGCGCCCGCGCGCTGATCCGGCGCAGCCTCGGCCACGAGCATTCGCGCGTCGAATGCGGCCCGCTTTCGTATGACAGTATCGACCGCAGCTTTCACCTCGCGGGCGAGCCGCTGTCGCTCACGCCGCGCGAGCGCTCGGTGCTCGAGGTGCTGATCCTGCGCAACGGCCGTGCGATCAACAAGGAAACGCTGTCGGAGAAGATCTTCGGGCTCGACGAGTCGGTCAACGCCGACGCGATCGAGATCTACGTGTACCGGCTGCGGAAGAAGCTCGAGAACACGGGCGTCGCGATCGTCACGCTGCGCGGGCTCGGGTATCTACTCGAAGCGAAGGCAGTATGAGTTACGACCCCCACGCTCACTGGCGTTCGCTGCCCCCCAAGGAGGCGCATGCCTTCCTCGGGCCGGCCCGGCGGGAAGCATGGTGACCCGCCCGAACCTGCGCACCCAGGTCGCGTTGTGGCTGCTGCTGCCGCTGCTCGGCCTGCTCGCGCTCGACTCGTGGCTCACGTACCAGCGCGCGATGAGCGCCGCGCATGTCGCGTTCGACCGCACGCTGTCGTCGTCGCTGAAGTCGATCCGCGAAGGCGTGCGGCTCAACGACGGCGAGATCGAGGTCGACCTGCCGTATCTCGCGCTCGAAATGCTCGAATCGAGCGACGGCGGCAAGATCTACTACCTGATTCGCGAGGACAACGGCCACACCATCACCGGCTACCCGGACCTGCCGCTGCCGCAGGGGCGCGACGCGGGCGACGGCGCGCTGTTCGTCACGCGCTACTACGACGTCGTCTATCGCGGCGAGCAGTTGCGGATGGCCGCGCTGCGCATCCCCGTGCACGACGTGCCGACCGCGCAGTCGCGCATCGTGTGGGTGATGGTCGGCGAGACGATCGAGGCGCGCCAGGCGCTTGCGCGCGAAATCCTGGTGGGTTCGCTGCTGCAGGAAGGGTTGCTCGTCGTGCTTGCGCTCGGGATCGTGTGGCTCGGCGTCGGGCGCGGGCTGCGGCCGCTGAACCGGCTGTCGGCGACGGTCGCCGCGCGCAGCGAGGACGATCCGACGCCGCTCGACACCGGCGCGATGCCGAGCGAGCTTGCGCCGCTCGTCGATTCGATCAACCAGTACATCGGCCGCACGCAGCGGATGCAGGTCGCGCGGCGCCGCTTCTTCGCGGACGCGGCCCATCAACTGAAGACGCCGCTCGCGGCCGTGCAGGCCGGTGTCGAGCTTGCGCTGCGGCCCGAAGAGCAGCCACGCGCGAACGGTCACCTGCGGCGCGCGAACGGCGCGGTGCGGCAGGCCGCGAAGATCGTGCAGCAACTGCTGTCGCTGTCGCGGCTCGATTCGGACAGCGGCCATGCGGTCGCGCACAAGCCGGTCGCGCTGCACCGGCTCGCGCGCAGCGTGACGCTCGACTGGTCGCCTGTCGCACGCGCGCGCGACATCGATCTCGGCTTCGAGCACGAGGCCGATATCGACGTGCACGGGCAGTCCGACCTGCTCGGCGAAATGATCGGCAACCTGATCGACAACGCGATCCGCTATGCGGGCGACCGCGCGGTGATCACGGTGCGCGTGTCGCGCGACGGCGAGCACGCGCGGCTCGATGTGATCGACAACGGGCCGGGGATTCCAGAAAACGAGCGCGACGCGGTGTTCGAGCGCTTCCATCGCGGCAGCAAGACGCAGACGGTCGAAGGGACGGGGCTCGGGCTGTCGATCGTGCGGGAGATCGCACGCGTGCACCAGGGCAGCGTGACGCTTGCCGATGCGGCCGGCGGCGGGCTGATCGTCACGGTGGCGCTGCCGATCAGCCTTTAGAAATACATTTCGGAATGTGTTTCCCGGGACGACGGTGGATATGCGGCGGGCAGGTGGTTATCGCGCTGTTATGCGCAACCGCGAAGCTCGATAAAATCGAAACCTTTAATAATAAAATTGAATGTTTTTATAATCGTAAGACATGCTGATATTTGTGACAGCTACAAAATCCAATTACCCGACCTAAGCTAAATCAGCCGTTCAATAACGGCTTCGTCTCGGTAATTCAGGGATGAATCGTAATTTTCTACAACTAAGTGAGGGCAAGGCCATGGCCACGACACTCGATGAAGAAGTTCTGCCGGAGATTTTCGTCAAACGATTCAGAATCAGCGGTGGGCAGGTCACGTCAGGAAAGGGACATGCGCCGGTCATCAACTTTGTCGCCGCTTTCCACCCGGAATTCGATCATCCGCAAGGCTCGGGTTCGCTGCAAGGCTCCGGCACGATCATCTGGGCTCATCGGCCCAACAACGTTACCAGAATCACGATCGGCGGAACCTATACCCACTTCCCGTTAAAAGAAGGGGAAAGCGCGTCCGTTCTTCCGGTGCGGTCGCTTTTGCTGCACGTGCACGGTTACGTCGGCGGGATCATCCCTATCAACAAGTATCATGGCATCCCGCCGGCACTGTGGCCGGTGCTGGATTTGTCTTCCCTTATTCCGCAGGTTTCGAAAACCGGAACGGCCAACTATACGAGCGTCGATCCCCAAAATCCGGAAGAAAAGATCACGGTGAGCGACGCAAAGATTGCGGAATTTTGATTCCGGCAGAAACCAATCGGTGCATTGTCTGAAATCGAATCCGGTGGCGCATTGCGGTAAATGATCGCATGCGCCGCCTTTTGATTCAGCGCCTTGCGCTACTCATGCGGGTTCGCGATTTCCTAATCGCCGAACCCGATCTCCGCCTCGAGCGCCTGCCCGACCTCTAGAAAACGCCCCGCGCCGCGCACGACGATCGCGTTGATGCCGAACGTCAGCGCATCGTCGTAGTTCGGGTTTGCGCGATAGGTCTGCATCGTGTCGGTCGGTTCGTGCGGCCACGCGGGATCGGGCGCGCCGGTGACCTGGTCGATCGTCGGCATCGGGCAGCGCGTGCACAGCTTCACGAGGCGCAGCCGCACCGGCGTCGCGCCGTCGGTGTCGAGGTGTTCGACGAAATCCTCTTCGTATGCATCGAGATCCGACACGACGATGTTCGGGCGGAAGCGGTTCATCGGGATCGCCGGCGCGCCTTTCGCGGCGAGCCGCGCGTTCAGGTCGTCGAGCGACGACTGGCCGATCACGAGCAGCGGATAACCGTCCGCGAACTGCGTATGCGTATCGATCTCGCCCGTCCATTTGCGGTTGCAGCCGCGGCGTGCGTCAGGCCCGAAGCGCGCGAGCCTGGTGGGCATGCCGAAGAATTCGGTGAGCCATGCGGCCGTTTCGGCGCCCGTGTCGATCGCATCGACCGTGTCGCGCCAGACGGTCGCGGCCATTTTCGGCGTGGCGGGCGTCACGTCGCCGTCGAGCGGCGTGCGGATCTCGCGCATGCCCGGCGCGTTCAGCACGAGTGCATTGCTGTCGAGTGCGGTGCGGATCAGCGCGAGGCGCGGGTGCGTGCGCTGCGTGATCATCTGCCCGTCGGGATCGGTGATCAGCCAGTGGCGGTCGTATGCGAGGCCCGTTTCGAGCAGTTGCGCACGCGGCAGCGCGATGCCGGCGCAGGATTTGATCGGGTAGACGAAAAGTTCGCTGATGGCTGGCATGGCGCTGGCTTCGAATGACGTGGAGGATCAATGCGCGATTGTGCCAGATCGTGCCGACGCCGTTCGGGCGGTTGCGTACCGCCGGGCGGCCGGTCATGCGAGCGGGAAACCCGCGTCGAAGGTCGTGCGCACGTCGAGCGGCTGGCGCAGCAGCCCGGCCTTCAGATAGAAGTCGGCCGTGCGCTGCTGTTCGGCGATCACCGTCGCATCGATCGGCAGCCAGCGCGTGTTGCGGCGCTCGAACTGCAGCTTCGCGGCTGCCGGTGGAATGCCGATGATGCGTGCGAGCGCCGCGGAATACGCGTCGACATGCCGGTACGACCAGGTCTGAGCGCGCACGACACGCCGCAGGAAATCGTGGAGCACATCGCGCTTCGACGCGATCGCGGCGTCGGTCGCCGCAAGATAGCTGAGGCCCGACCACAGCCCGCGGCCGTTGACGAGCACGCGCGCGCGGCCGCTCGTTTCGGCGAGCGCCGTGTAAGGCTCCCACGTCGCCCATGCGTCGATCGATCCGGTTGCGAGCGCAAGCATCGTGTCGGCCGGCGGCAGGAAGCGGAACGACACTGCATCGGGCGGCAGGCCGGCCGCGTCGAGCGCCTTCAACGTGACGAAATGGCCGATCGAGCCGCGCGTGGTGCCGATGCGCTTGCCCTTCAGGTCGGCCGCGCCTTTCAGCGCCGCGTCGGGCCGCACGAGCACGGCCGTGCCGTATGGATCGGAACGGTTCGCGCCGATCACCTTGATGCGTGCGCCCGACGCGAGCGCGAAGATTACCGGCGCATCGCCGATCGGCCCGCAATCGACGGCGGCCGCGTTCAGTGCTTCGGCGAGCGGCGCGGCGGCCGGGAACTCGGTCCACGCGATGTCGTACGCGAGGCCGTTCAGTTCGCCCGCCGCTTCGAGCAGCGCGCGCAGCCCGCCTTTCTGGTCGCCGGCGCGCAGCAGCGGCCGTGCGCCCGATTGCGCGCGCAGCGCGGCCGGTGCCGCGGCGATCGTGGCGAGGGCGCTCGCCTGTGCGAGGAAATGGCGTCGGGTCGGATTCATCGTGAAGTTCGGTCGATCGAAAGAGAGGTTCGGGAAATCAGTGCGGGAGCCCGGCCTGCACGTCGCGTACGGGTTCCGCGTCGACGCGCAGCAGCAGCGCGGTCAGCGGGTCGCCGTTCGCGGCGGCCGCGGCCGGCCGCGCAGCGGCATCGGAACGACACAGCAGGTCGGCATCCGACCAGCCGGCGCTGCCCGGCAGCGCGCGCGCCCGCAGCCAGCCGCGCCGGTCGGCGAGCAGTTGCGTGCCGCCGAACGCGTCGGGCGCGACGCCGGCAATCGTCGCGAACGCGAGCCATGCATCGGGCGTCGCCGCGACGCAGTTCGCACGCGTACCGGTTGCCGGCGGCACGGCCGCGCCGTGTGCCGTGACGAGCAAGGTTTGCCAGCGCGCGTCTTCCGGCGGCGGCACGACGCCCGGTGCGAGCGCGACGATGCGCACGCGCTGGCCTTCGCGCCAGCGATCGAGCGATTGCGGCGCGGCGCTGCCGCAACGCACGTCGAGCGCCGGCAGCGGGACGGGCACGGGCCACGCGCCTTCGGCCTGCGCGCCGCTGCCTGCAGAGAGCGCTTTCAGGTAGTCGAGCACGGCCCACGTATCCTGCGGGCCGAGCGTCGCGGCGAAGCCGGGCATCGTCGGCGCGCCGTGTTCGTCGTGCGTGCCGTGGCGCACGCGCCAGAACAGTTCGCCGTCGAGGCGACGGGCGAGCAGCGAGCCGGCAAAGGTCGGCGGCCAGTGCGAAAGCGTGGCCGCGAGCGGGCCTTCGCCACGGCCGTCCGCGCCGTGGCAGGCCGCGCAGTGTTGCGCATACAGATGCGCGCCACGCATCACGTTCGTCACCGAAAACGGCGCGGGATCGCGCTGGAAACTCGTCGGCACGGCGGGCGCGAGCCACAGCGACGACGGTGGCCACGGTGCGAACCATGCAACGGCGAGCGCGGCGATCGCGGATGCGAAGCGCCGTTTGCGCGAAGCGAGCGCGATGCAGGCGAGCACGACGGCCAGCGCCGTCGCCGCACAGGCGAACGCGAGTTGTCGCGTGAGTCCCGCGTCGATGCGCAGCGTCTCGAGCGCGATCCGGTGTGTCCACGGCCATGCGGCCTGACCGTCGGCGTCGCCGGTCAGGCTGACGGCATGCAGCACGCGCGCCAATGCGATTTGCGCGCGATACAGCAGTTGCAGGAATGCGAGTGTCCAGTCGGAGAACGGCGGCGCGTTCATCGCACACGTCTTTGCCGTGCAAAGGCCAAGCGTCGAACGGCACCCTGCATCTACCAGCTCGCATCCAGCCCGAGATGCCGCAGCGCGTCGTGGCGCAGTTCCGCGAGGCGCGGGTCGCCGCGATGGCGCGGGTAGGGCAGGTCGACGTGCAATTCGGCGACGATTCGTGCCGGACGCGGCCCGAACACGATCACGCGCTGCGCGAGAAACAGCGCTTCCTCGACATCGTGCGTGACGAGCAGCGCGGAGAACCCGTCGCGTTGCCACAGCGCGGTCAGTTCAGCCTGCATCGTGAGCCGCGTCAGCGAATCGAGCTTGCCGAGCGGCTCGTCGAGAATCAGCAGGCGCGGATCGTTGACGAGCGCACGGGCGAGCGCGACGCGCTGCGCCATCCCGCCGGACAGTTGATGCGGAAATACGTTCGAGAATTCCTGCAGCCCGACGCGTTCGAGCGCATCGTCGACGCGATGCTGCGCGACACGCGCCACGCCGCGCGCTTCGAGGCCGAGCGCGACGTTCGCACGCACGCGTCGCCACGGGTACAGCGTCGGGTCCTGGAACACGACGATGCGCGACGGATCGGGGCGCTCGATCGGTACGCCGTCCTGCGCGATCGTGCCTTGCCGTGCGGCGTCGAGGCCCGCGACGAGGCGCAGCAGCGTCGATTTCCCGCAGCCGCTCGGGCCGAGCAGCGCGACGAATTCGCCGGCCGCGACCGACAGCGTGACGTCGTCGAGCACCGGCAGCGGGCCGCCGGGGCCGTCGAACGCATGGCTCACGCGGCGGATGTCGATGCGCGCGCCGCGCGGCGCCGTGATGGTGGACGAAGCGGCGGGCGAAGCGGAAACGGACGGTTCGAGTACGGCGGCGCTTACCATTTGACGGTTCCTTTCTGCCACGCGAGCACGCGGTCGCGCACCGCGAACAGCAGCGCGATCAGCCCGGAAAACAGCAGCGCCATCACGATCAGCGCCGCATACATGTTCACGTACGATGCCCAGCCCTGTGCCCAGCTCAGGTACCAGCCGAGCCCCGACTTGACGCCCATCATCTCGGCGACGACCAGCACCGTGAACGATGCGCTCAACCCCATGAAGATGCCGACGAACACGTGCGGCAGCGCGGCCGGAATCGCGACGCGCAGCACCAGGAAGCGCGCGTTCGCGCCGAGCGTGCGCGCGACGTCGTAATACTGCTTGTTGACGCTCGCGACGCCCGACCACGTCAGCACGGCGACCGGGAAGCCGGTCGACAGCGCGATCAGGAACGCGGCGGCCGAATAGCTCGACGGGAAGAAGTAGAACGTGAGCGGCAGCAGCGCGGTGGCCGGCACGGGGCCGAGCACGCGCAGCACCGGATGCACCCAGTAGCCGATCCGGCGCGACCAGCCGATCGATACGCCGACGGCAAAGCCGACCGCGACGCCGTACGCGAACCCGAGCGCGAGCAGCTTCAGCGTGTTGCCGGCGCTGCCGAGCAGGCGCGGCCAGGCGTCGACATACACCTCGATCAGCGCCTGCGGCGGCGCGAAGAATGGTGTCGGCAGCCAGCCGGTTTTCGCGGTGACGATTTCCCATGCGGCGAGCACGAGCGGCAGCGCGACGAGCCACGGGCCGGCCGGACGCACGCGCGCGAGCCGCGTGCGCGTGGCAGGAACGAGATGACCAAGCGTCGCGACGACGAGCAGCAACGCGGCGATCGTCCATGCCGCCGTGCCGAACGTGTCCGTGTATGCCCAGTCGGTGAAGCCGACGACGCGGTTCGGCCACAGTTGCGTGAGCGCGCCGAGCGCGGCCCACGCGAACGCGGCGACGATGCCGGTCGGCCAGGTGCGTGCGCGGCGGGCCTCGGCGGCGAGCGTGGCTTCGCAGGCCGTGCAGGCGATGCGGGCGGACGCAGCGGAGGCAGCGGAGGCAGCGGCGCCGCCGGCCGGTGCCGATGCGGCGCGCGCGGGGGACGCGTGTTCGATCGTCGACATCGCGTCACCCCAGCACGTTCGCATAGACCTGCTGCGCGAAGCGCTGCGGGTCCGTGCTCTTCTTCAGCACGCTGATGCGGCGGAAATCGTCCGCATAGAACGCGATTTCCTGCTGCAGGTCGACGTTGGTCGGGTGATGCGTGTAGGTGAGCGTCGCGTACAGCTTGCGCAGGTCGTCGGGGCTGATCTTCGGCGAATACTTCGCGAACACCTTCGCGGCTTCGTTCGGGTTGTCGTGCGTGTACTCGGTCGCCTGCACGATCGAACGCGCGAGCGCGGCGGCAGCCGGCCGGTCGTTGCGCACGAGATCGCCGCGCGCGCCGATCACGCAGCACACCTTGCGCGCGTATTCGCCGGACAGGTTGGTCGCGAGCTCCGTATACGCGCCGTTGCTGCGCTTCTCGAGCAGAAAGAGATTCGGGTCGCCGTCGGCGATCGCGTGGATCTCGCCCTTGTCGACCGCGACGCCGAGCAGGTCGGCCGGATACTGCCGCCACGTGATGTCGCGCTCGGGATCGATGCCGTTCTTCGCGAGCAGGATCGAGAAAAAGTGCTTGCCGGGCGCGGCGAGATCGCTGACGCCGACCGTCTTGCCCTTCAGCGCCTGCAGCGTCGTGACGCCGGCCGCCTTCGCGCCGACCAGCCGCACGCAGCCGCCGTGCGAGCTGCCGATGATCTTCACGTCGAAGCCGGCTTCGAGCGGTTTCAGCCAGCGGTGGATCATCCCGACCGCCGCGTCGGCCTTGCCGGTCGCGATCGATTCGAGCAACTGGTCGGTCGACCCGCTGTAGTTGATGAGGTCGACCTTCAGGCCGTTCTTCTCGAAGAAACCGCGCTCCTGCGCGACGACGATCGGCGTCAGGCAGAACGCGTTCTGGTTCCACGCGAACGTGAGCTTCTTCAGTGGCGGCGCGGACCAGGCCTTGCGGCCGAGCGTGATCGCCGGCGCGGCGAGCGCGGCGGCGCCGGCCGCGCGCAGCAGCCGGCGGCGTTTGTCGTCGTGCGCGATGGCCGGCGCGGGTGCGGTGGGTTGGGTCATGGTCTGGTCTCCGGTCTTGCGGAAAGGCGCTCAGTCGAGCAGGTCGGGTTCGTCGGCGACGACGCGCGCGAACAGGCTGTCGAACGCATGCAGCGCGCCGTCGGGGCCGCCGATCTGGCCGTGCGTGTGGCGCGCGGTCGCGTGATCGATCGGCTGCGGCGTGCCGGCCGCTTCGGCCAGCAACTGCGTGTGCGCGGCGTTGTCGAGCGCGATGTACCACCACGCGGCGGCCTCGACGGTCGGGCCGGCCGTCAGGATTCCGTGGTTCTTCAGGATCACGCCCTTGTGCGTGCTGCCGTCCGGCTTCGAAAGCGCGTGCGCGATCCGCGCGCCTTCGCTCGTGTCGACGACCATCCCCGTGAAGTCGTCGAACAGCGCGTGATCCTCGTAGAACACGCACGCGTCCTGCGTCAGCGGATCGAGCGGGCGGCCGAGCGTCGACCACGCCTTGCCGTAGGTCGAATGCGTGTGCGCGGCGGCGACGATGTGCGGATGGGCTTCGTGGATCGCCGCATGGATCGCGAACGCGGCCTTGTTCAGCGGCCGCGTGCCGATCGCGGTTTCGCCGTGCGCGTTGACGAGCAGCAGGTCGGACACCTTGATCTGCGAGAAATGCACGCCGAGCGGATTCACCCAGAAATGGTCGGGCAGTTCCGGATCGCGCGCGGTGATGTGACCGGCGAGCCCGGACGCGAAACCGTAGCGCGCGAACAGGCGGAATGCGGCCGCGAGCCGTTCCTGCCGGTGGCGGCGTTCGGCGGCGACGTCGATGCGCGGTGCGGGCGGGTCGAACCAGAAATGCTGGCGCGGCGCATCGGCGAGCACGAGTCCCGAGGCGGTACGGACGGGCGTGGCGAGGACGGCTGACATGGCGTGCGGCTCCGTTGGCGTCATGCGGCGCGCCGTGCCGCGTCGCGTGCGGCGACTGCGCTGCGCACGCGCGGAATCAGTTCGCGGCCGTAGTCGATCGCGTCTTCGAGCGGATCGAAGCCGCGGATCAGGAACGTCGTCACACCGAGGTCGTAGTAGTCGAGCAGTGCATCGGCGACCTGTTCGGGCGTACCGACGAGCGCCGTCGAATTCGAACGTGCGCCGGTGAGCTTCGCGATCTCGGTCCACAGCCGCTTGTCGACGCGCGAACCGCGTTCGGCCGCGGCGAGCAGGCGGCGCGCGCCTTCGCTCTGCTGCGGGCCGCCGGCGCCGAGGCCGGCCGCTTCGCGCAGCCGGCGCGTTTCGTCGAGGATGCGATGCGCGCGCGCCCACGCTTCGTCCTCGGTCGCGGCGAGGATCGGGCGGAACGATACGGAGAAACGTACCTGCCGGCCGTGCCGAGCGGCTTCGGCGCGTACGCGCGCCGTCAGGTCGCGCACCTGGTCGAGCGATTCGCCCCACAGCGCGTAGACGTCCGCGTGCTTGCCGGCCACCGCGAGCGCGGCTTCCGATGCGCCGCCGAAGTAGATCGGCACATGCGGCTGCTGGAACGGCTTCACTTCCGAAAAACCCTGCTTGAACCGATAGTGCGCGCCGTCGTGATCGAACGGCTGCGCTTCGGTCCAGATTCGCCGCAGGATGCCGAGGTATTCGTCGGTACGCGCATAACGCGCGTCGTGGTCGAGGAAATCGCCGTCGCGCTGCTGCTCGCTGTCCGAGCCGCCGGAGATGAAGTGCACGGCGAGCCGGCCGCGGCTGAACTGGTCGAGCGTCGCGATCTGCCGCGCGGCAAGCGTCGGCGTGGTGAAGCCCGGGCGATGCGCGAGCATGAAGTGGATGCGCTCGGTCGCGGCGGCCGCGAACGCGATCGTCAGCGTCGCCGACGGGCCGGTCGAGTGATGCGGCACGAGGATCCGGTCGAAGCCGGCCGTTTCGTGGGCGCGTGCAAAGTCGCGCACGTAGTCGGGATCGACCACGGGGCCGGACGGCGGGTGGATTTCCGACTGCTTCTGGCTCTGGATCATGCCGATGAATTCGACGCTCATCTGGGTCTCCGGTGCAGGGATGGCCCGGCGCATCGCCGGGCAGGAATGGAGCGCAGGTTAACGCCTCGATCATGCGGAATGGAAATAATCTATCCCGATTTGAATATCAGATTTGCATGGTTTGGGCGGCTGTGGGTTGCGCATACGCTGTGGGTTCGCGATCGAACCGGAACGGAGCCGGCAGGGCGTCGCGCGGGGATGTCGGCAGCCGGCTGCGCGTGGCGCGGGAGTCAGGCCGTTCGCTTCGGACGATGCGGATGCCGGATGCGCTTGCGGCGCCGGAGGTTCGCGGTGCCGCAGCGCCGCCTGTCCGACGTGCCGCCTCGCCATTCGCCGGCCGATCTACGTTTTGTGTTGCCCGTGACCGAGCTATCCAGGGAATCCGTACCGATGTCCGCCAGCCTTGCCGCATCCTCACCGTCGCCGCAGCAGCCTTCGCTGCGCCTTCTGCCTGCCGACGCCGCTGACGACGATGCAGAAGACGCGCGCGTCGCCGCGCTGCTCGACCGTCTCGCACCCGAACTTGCCGCCGATGCGGCGCGCAACGACGTCGATGGCCGTTTTCCGCACGAGAACTTCGCGCGGCTGCATCGCGCGGGGCTGATCGCGCAGGTCGTGCCGCGCGAACATGGCGGCGGGGGCGCGACGCTCGCGCGGGCGAGCCGGATCGTGGCCGCCGTCGCGCGCGCCGATCCGGCGACCGCGCTGGTGTTGACGATGACGTATCTGCAGCATCGCGCGCTCGCCCGTGCCGACAACCGCTGGCCTGCACCGGCGCGGCGCGCCGTGTTCGACAGCGCGGTTGCGCAAGGCGCGCTGATCAACGCGCTGCGCGTCGAGCCGGCGCTCGGTTCGCCGTCGCGCGGCGGCCTGCCGGAAACGGTCGCGCGCCGCGACGGCGACGGCTGGCGGTTGTGCGGCCACAAGCTGTACAGCACCGGGATTCCCGCGCTGCGCTGGCTGGCCGTGTGGGCGCGCACCGATGAACCGGAGCCGCGCGTCGGCGTGTTTCTGGTGCCGCGCGACCGTGATGCCGACGGCGACCGCATCCGCGTGATCGAAAGCTGGAATCACCTCGGCCTGCGCGCATCGGGCAGTCACGAAGTCGTATTCGACGATGTGCGGTTGCCGGCCGACCATGCGGTCGACGTGCGTGCGCCGCACGCGTGGGCCGTATCGGCCGAGACTCATGCGGATGCCGACGCGCACGCCGACCAGCACGCGTGGATGGTCGCGCTGCTCGGCAGTCTGTACGACGCGGTGGCGCGCGCGTCGCGCGACTGGCTGCTCGGATTCGCGACGACGCGTGCACCGAGCGGGCTCGGTGCGCCGCTCGCGACGCTGCCGCGCGTGCAGGAGGCGGTCGGCGAAATCGAGGGCTGGCTGTACACGAACCGCGTGCTGCTCGACGATCACATCTCACGCACCGACGCCGGCAACGCGCCGTCGGTCACGACGAGCGGCCTCGTCAAGCGGACCGTGACCGAGCACGCGATCCGCGCGGTCGAGCAGGCGCTGAAACTGTCGGGCAACCACGGGCTGAGCCGTAGCAATCCGCTCGAACGCCACTATCGCGACGTGCTGTGCAGCCGCGTGCATACGCCGCAGGACGACGCGATCGCGGTGGCGGCGGGGCGTGAGGTGCTTGAGGCGGCGAGTCGGGGTGACGCGAAAGCGGACGCGCGCGGGGCGTCGCGCAACGAGGCCGAACGCGGCCGAAACGATGCGTGAGCGGTGCAGCGCTGCGGGGGAAACAAACAGGGCGGCGCGAAGCAGACGCCGCCCCGTCCGGTCACGCAGCCTTGCCGTGCGTCTGCTCGGGCAACGCGAACGCCGCGCGCGCATGCTCGGCAACGGCCGCGAGCGGTGCGTCGAACCGGGCCGCATCGTGCCGGCGCAGCAGCCACAGATCGATCTGCGGCTTGAAATCGGCGAGCGGCACGATGTCGAGCGCGTCGCGCAGCGGGCTGCCTTCGACGAGCGGCAGCGGCATCAGCCCGATGCCGAAGCCGTTCGCGACGCTCTGCAGTTGCAGGTCGCGGCCGTAGGCGTCGAGCGTGACCGGCATCGGCAGGCCCTGCGCGTCGAGCGCGCGCCGCAGGCCCGCGCGAAAGCCGCAACCGTCGGGATTGAGCACCCAGCCGCGCGCGTGGCAATCGGCGAGCCGGTAGCTGCGGCGCGGCCAGTCGCCCTTGCGGCCGACCGCGACGAGCCGCGTGGCCAGCAGCCGTTCGCCTTCGACGTACGGCGGCAGCACCATCTCGCGCGCGAGGAATACGAGCGCCGCATCGAGCTCGCGGCGTGCGACGCGCTCAACGAGCATGCCGCCCCACGCGGTCGTGACCTGCGTCGCGAGCGCAGGCCACTGCGCGGTGAGTTCGGCGATGAGCGCGGGCAGCATCAGTTCGCCGAGTCCCTGCGTGAGCCCGATCCGGAATTCGCCGGCGGGCGGCTGCTGGCCGGCCGTCAGTTCGCGCAGCGCATCGACTTCGCGCAGGATCGCGCGACACTGCTCGAATACCTGCCGGCCGATGTCGGTCGGACGCGGCGGCTTCGTGTTGCGATCGAGCAGGATCACGCCGAGCGCTTCCTCGAGATTCTGGACGCGCCGCGTGATCGCGGGCTGCGTCATCCCGAGCTCGGCCGCGGCCTGGCTCAGGGTCTGGCAGCGGACGACCGCTGCAAAAGCGTCGATATCGCTAATTTTCATGTTTGTTCTGCATGGTCTTTCAGGTGCATCATGACGATCCATCATATTCGGCATCATATTCGAGGAGGCAGCCGATGAGTACGCTTTCGTTGCAGCAGACGCCGTTGCGTCCGTTCGTCGACGGTCTGGGCGCGCTGCTCGCGTCCGGCGCGAACGAGGCGCGCATCCTCGACGAGGGCGGCGCGCTGCTCGCCGCGCTCGTCGAACGCGACGACTGGCTGCCCGACGCGTTCGCACAGCCCGATCCCGCGCGCTATCGGCAGTACCTGCTGCATCTCGACCCGGACGAGCGGTTCTCGGTCGTCAGTTTCGTGTGGGGGCCCGGCCAGACGACGCCGATTCACAACCACACGGTGTGGGGGCTGATCGGGATGCTGCGCGGCGGCGAGTTCTCGCAGCCGTACCGGTTCGACGCAGCGGGCAAGCCCGTGCCGGCGGGCGAAGCCGTGCGGCTGCAGCCGGGTGAGGTCGAGGCCGTGTCGCCGCGCATCGGCGACGTCCATCGCGTGACCAACGCATTCGCCGACCAGGTATCGATCAGCATCCACGTGTACGGCGCGAACATCGGCAAGGTCGAACGCGCGGTGTATCTGGACGACGGCACCGTGAAGCCTTTCGTGTCCGGCTATTCGAACGCGTGATGCGGCGCCCGCCGGCGCGGCCCGTTGCGGGCGCGTGCCGGCAGGCCGAAGATTCATCCGATTCGCTTTCCTTTCTTCACCGACTTCAACAGAATCCGACAGAGACACCGTGACGCAATCCGCCGATTCCACCTCCCGCTTTCCCGCCGCGTCGTACCAGGACGTGCGCGCGCGCCTGCTTGCCCGCGACGAGCTCGCGCTGATCGACGTACGCGAGGAAGATCCGTACGCGCAGGGCCATCCGCTGTGGGCCGCCAACTTTCCGCTGTCGAAGCTCGAACTCGACGCGTGGACGCGGATTCCGCGCCGCGACACGCCGATCGTCGTGTTCGGCGAAGCGGGCGGCGAGGATCTCGCGCCGCGCGCGGCCGCGAAGCTCGCGCAGCTCGGCTATACCGACGTGCGGCTGCTCGACGGCGGCCTCGCGGGCTGGCTGGCCGCGGGCGGCGAACTGTTCATCGACGTGAACGTGCCGAGCAAGTCGTTCGGCGAATGGGTCGAGGCCGAGCGGCATACGCCGTCGCTGTCCGCGCAGGAAGTGCAGGCGCTGATCGACGCGAAGGCCGATGTCGTGATCGTCGACGCGCGCCGTTTCGACGAATACCAGACGATGAACATCCCGACCTCGACGAGCGTGCCGGGCGCGGAACTCGTGCTGCGCGTGCGCGCGCTCGCGCCGAATCCGCACACGCAGGTGGTCGTCAACTGCGCGGGCCGCACGCGCAGCATCATCGGCACGCAGTCGCTCGTCAACGCGGGGCTGCCGAACCCGGTCGCGGCACTGCGCAACGGCACGATCGGCTGGACGCTCGCCGGCCAGACGCTCGAGCACGGCGCGGCGCGACGCTTTCCGGACGAGATCGACGCGACGCAGCGCGCCGACGCGCGCCAGGCTGCGCGCGCGGTGGCCGAACGCGCCGGCGTGCCGCGCATCGCGCTCGCGGACGTCGCTGCGCTCGACGAGCCGGGCCGCACGCTGTACCGCTTCGACGTGCGCACGCCGGAGGAATATGAAGCCGGCCACCTGCCGGGCTTCCTGAGCACGCCGGGCGGCCAGCTCGTGCAGGAGACCGACCATCACGCGGCTGTGCGCGGCGCGCGGATCGTGCTCGCCGACGATGACGGCGTGCGGGCGGACATGACCGCGTCGTGGCTCGCACAGATGGGCTGGGACGTGCGCGTGGTCGAACCGGCCGGCGCGGCGGCGTTCGGCGAGCGCGGCCAGCCGC
>NZ_JBNCAB010000119.1:0-16585 GCF_049805555.1 Burkholderia sp. DN3021
GCTGCGCACCGGGCTCCGGGGCGGCGTTGGCACGCGGCGGCGCCCGCCGGCTTGCGCGCGGCCGGGATCGTCGCGCGCCGATGGTAAAATGCCGGATTCTCCCTCCCCTCGCTCGACCCGGCCCCAAGGCCCGCCCGACCATGTCCGACACTCGTCCCGATACGCTTTTCGCCCTCACCGCGCTCTCGCCCATCGACGGCCGCTACGCCAGCAAGACCGAAGCGCTGCGCGACTGGCTCTCCGAAGCCGCCTTCATGCGCCACCGCGTCACCGTCGAGGTGCACTGGCTGATCGCGCTGTCGCGCGCCGGCTTCGCAGAAGTCCCGCGCTTCTCCGACGCGTCCGAGCAGTTCCTGCTGCAGCTCGCCGAGCGCTTCACCGCGCACGACGCCGCGCGCATCAAGGAAATCGAGCGCGTGACGAACCACGACGTGAAGGCCGTCGAATACTGGCTGAAGGAATCGGTGAAGGGCCAGGCCGAACTCGAGAAGGCAAGCGAATTCATCCACTTCGCGTGCACGTCCGAGGACATCAACAACACGTCGCACGGGATGATGCTCGCCGGCGCGCGCGAGCACGTGATCGTGCCGGCGCTGCGCACGGTCCACCAGCGCCTCGTCGCGCTCGCGCACGCGCATGCCGAACAGCCGATGCTGTCGCGCACGCACGGCCAGCCGGCCAGCCCGACGACGCTCGGCAAGGAACTCGCGAACGTCGCCGCGCGTCTCGCGCGTGCGATCGCCCGCATCGAGAAGGTCGAGATCCTCGGCAAGATGAACGGCGCGGTCGGCAACTTCAACGCGCACCTGTCCGCGTATCCGGAATTCGACTGGGAAGCGTTCTCGCGCGACGTGATCGAAAACCGCCTGAAGCTCACGTTCAACCCGTACACGATCCAGATCGAGCCGCACGACTACATGGCCGAGCTGTTCGACGCGGTCGCACGCGCGAACACGATCCTGCTCGACCTCGACCGCGACGTATGGGGCTACATCTCGGTCGGCTACTTCAAGCAGAAGACGAAGGCCGGCGAAATCGGCTCGTCGACGATGCCGCACAAGGTCAACCCGATCGACTTCGAAAACTCGGAAGGCAACCTCGGACTCGCGAACGCGACGCTGCGCCACCTCGCCGACAAGCTGCCGGTATCGCGCTGGCAGCGCGACCTGACCGATTCGACGGTGCTGCGCAACATGGGCGTCGCGCTCGGCTACTCGCTGCTCGCGTACGACTCGCTGATCCGAGGCCTCGACAAGCTCGAAGTGAACCCGCAGCGCCTGAACGAAGATCTCGACAACTGCTGGGAAGTGCTCGCCGAGCCGGTGCAGACGGTGATGCGCCGCTACGGCATCGAGAATCCGTACGAGCAGCTGAAGGAGCTGACGCGCGGCAAGGGCATCACGCGCGAAGCGCTGCAGCAGTTCGTCGGCACGCTCGCGATCCCGCAGAATGCGAAGGACCGCCTGCTCGCGATGACGCCCGCGTCGTACATCGGCAAGGCCGTCGAACTGGCGAAGCGGATCGCGTAAGCGCCGCCGTCGCCGGACGAACAAAAGCCCGCTGCGAGCAATCGCAGCGGGCTTTTTCCTATCAGGCGCTCAGAACGAAATCATCCGGCCCGGGTTGAGCGCGCTCATCACGCTCATCGCTGCTTTCGCGGCCGGAATCGCGATCGGCGACAACTGCCGGCCGAGCGGAATCTCGCGATGGTCGATGCCGGTCAGCATCGAGAAATCGTCGTTGCGGCCGACGAAATCGTCGCAGATCGCCTTGCCGATCCGCACCGTCTGCGCAACGCCGTGGCCGCTCCAGCCCTGCACCATGTACATCGGCACGCGGCCGTCGGTCTTGCGGCTGTCGGTGGCGCCGTTCAGCGTGAAGTCGCTGACGCCGCTCCAGCAGTAGTCGAGCGCGAAGCTGCCGTCGGCCTGCGGAAACACCGTGTTCAGCCGCGTCAGCAGATACGCGTTGACGTCGGGCTGCGCCCAGCAGCTGCCGGTGCCCTGCCCGCCGAACAGCAGCCGGTTGCCGCGCACCGGCCGGTAGTAGTCGATCTGGAACTGCGTGTCGTACACGGGCATGCCGGCCGGCATCAGCGTCGCAATGTCGACGTCGAGCGGCGCCGTCACGCTCACGTACGTGAAGAACGGCACGGTCGTCGTCGCACCGTCGTCGAGCAGCCGGAACGTCGTGTTGTGCAGCGCGAGCACGACGCCGCGGCGCGCAGTGATCGTGCCGCCCGGCGTCGTCGCGACGACGCCCGCAGGCGTCTCGTCGAGCTCGAGCACCTCGGTGCCCTCGAACAGCGCGCCGCCGTTCAGCCGGAAGCCGTGCACGAGGCCGCGCACGAGCGCGAGCGGATGGATCTGCCCGCCGATCGCGTCGATCGCCGCGCCGTGGTACAGCCCCGAGCGCACGTATTCGTCGTGCAGTTGATGGCGGCCGACGAGCGTCACGCCCGCGTCGCCGAGATGGCGGCGCGCATCCGCGCCGTCGAGCAGCGCGCTCATGTGGCCGGGGTGGACGGCCGCCGTGACGTGGCCGCGCTTGCGGTCGAGATCGAGCGCGTAACGCGCGCCGATCGCATCGATCAGGTCCATCGATTCGCCCGACGCGAAGCGCCACAGCCGCTTCGCATCGTCGTGCGACAGGTGGTCGATCATGTCGGCCGCCTCCCAGCGCGCGAGGCCGGGCGTCAACTGCCCGCCGTTGCGGCCCGACGCTGCCGAGCCGACGTGATGCTTGTCGACGAGGATCGTGTCGACGCCCGCTTCCGCGAGATGCAGCGCGGCCGATGCGCCGAGCAGACCCGCGCCGATCACGAGCACGTCGCACACGGCGTCGTGCGCGAGCGGCGCGCCGTTCGCGTGGCGCGACAGCGACGCCTCGTACCAGTTGGCCGGGCGCTCGCCGTCGTAGCGGGCCGGGTTGCACCAGTTCCAGTTGTCTTTTTCGATGTTCAGTTGCGTTTGCTCGAAACGCGATTCGCCCTGGATCAGGGGTTGGTGATTGGAGGTCATGATTGCACTTGCATGGTAGGGCCGCCTGTCGATGAGCCTTCTGGCTTCGCGGGTGGGGCAGCCGGTTCCACTTGGGTGTCAACGAGATAAAGGGCGCGATGGCCCGTGTTGACGGCGGACACGTTCGTGCCGCCTGGGTCCCGGACCGTGCGAAAGCACGCATTGATCAGTGCCGGGACACCCAATTTCTACACCGCAGAAATAATTCTACAGTGTAGAATAAGCTTTCGTCAAGTTTACAGCCGGGTCTGCGCCGGCTGCCCAGTCCGATCGATGAAAGACAAACCCGCCCAGGGCCCGCGCGGCCTCGACAAGGACGCGATCGTCGCGGCCGCGCTCGCGCTGCTCGAAGACGTCGGCGAAGCCGCGTTCAGCGTACGCAAGCTCGCGCAGTCGGTCGGCTGCGACCCGATGAGCGTGCTGTATCACTTCAAGTCGAAGGACGGCCTGAGCCGCGCGATCGCGAACGCGTTGTCGCGCTCGCTCGTGCCGGTCGACGACGCGCTGCCGTGGCGCGAACGGCTGCGCGATCTCGCGCGCCAGTACCGCGTGCTCGCGCTGCGCCACCCGGCCGCGTTCGCGCTGCTGCAGCGCCACATGAGCACGGGGCCGGCCGATCTCGCGCACATCGAGGCCGTGCACCGCGCGCTGGCCGACGCCGGCATTCCGCGCGCGGCGCTGCCGTCGGTGTGCGTCGGCTGGTATGCGAGCGTGATCGGGCTCGCCGCCGCCGAGGCCGGCGGTCTCACGCGGCCCGCGAACGACGTGGAGCTGGCGGAAATGAACGCGCTGTCGGACACCGAGCATCCGCTCGTCAGGTCGGCCGCCCCGCTCTATGCGCAGCTCGATCCGGAGATCGTGCACGACACGATGCTCGACGTGCTGCTCGACGGCATCGCGAAGCGCGCGCACGCGGCCTGACCGGCTGGCGCGCCGCCAACGAAAAAGCGCCCCGAAGGGCGCCTTTTTCATCACGATTGCCGCGAATCGCGCTCAGTGCTGCTGCGCGAGACCGATCTTCACCATCACCTGATCGACGATCTGTTCGGGCGTCAGCTCGATGCTGACCACGATCGCTTCGTCCGGGGCCGGCTCCTCGAGCGTGTCGAGCTGGCTCTTCAGCAGCGACGGATCGAAGAAATGGCCGGTGCGGGTCTTCAGGCGCTCGCGCAATACGTCGAACGAACCCTGCAGATACACGAACCGCACGTCGGTGTCGGTGCCGCGCAGCACGTCGCGGTACGAACGCTTCAGCGACGAGCACGTGAACACGGCCGTCTCGCCCGCGCGCTGCTTTTCCTCGATGGCCTCGCGGATCGAGCGCAGCCACGGCCAGCGGTCGTCGTCGGTGAGCGGAATGCCGTTGTGCATCTTTTCCTTGTTCGCCGCGCTGTGAAACGCGTCGCCGTCGGTATAGCTGCACGACAGGCGTTCCGCCAGCATTTCGCCGATTCGCGACTTGCCCGCGCCCGACACGCCCATTGCGATCAGAATCATTGACTACCCCTTGTTACAAAACCATGCTCAGCAGCAGCGTGAAGCTCAGGCCGAGCACCGAGATGATCGTTTCGAGCAGCGTCCAGGTCTTGAACGTCTGGCCGACCGTCATCCCGAAATATTCCTTGATCAGCCAGAAGCCGCCGTCGTTCACGTGCGAGAAGATCAGCGAGCCCGAGCCCGTCGCGAGCACCAGCAGTTCCGGACGGACCGCCGCCCCCGATGCCGCCGCGATCGGTGCGACGATGCCGCAGGCGGTCGTCATCGCGACCGTCGCCGAGCCCGTGGCCAGACGAATCAGCGCGGCGACGAACCAGCCGAGCAGCAGCGGCGACAGGTGCGCCTGCGTGGCGGTTGCGACGATCTGCTGCGAGATCCCGCTATCACGCAGGATACCGCCAAAGCCGCCGCCCGCGCCGACGATCAGCGTGATCCCGGCGATCGGTGCCAGGCACTCGCCGCAGAACTTCTGGATCTGGTCGCGGTTGAAGCCCTGCAGCTTGCCGAACGTGAAGAAGCTCACGAGCACGGCGATCAGCAGCGCGACGTCCGAGTTGCCGGCGAAGCGCAGCAGGTTGTTCGGCAGCGTCTTCGGCGCGAAGACCAGGTCGGCCCAGCTGCCGACCAGCATCAGGATCACCGGCAGCAGGATCGTGAACAGCGTGATGCCGAAGCCCGGCAGCTCGCGCTTCTTGCCTTCGGTGTGCGACTCGACGAATTGCGCGGCGAGCGGGTTGTTCTCCGGCAGCTTCACGAACTTCGAGATCGTCAGCGCGAACAGCGGGCCCGCGACGATCGCGGTCGGCACGCCGACGATCAGGCCGAATGCGATCGTCTTGCCGATATCGGCGCCGTACTGCTGGACCGCGAGCAGCGCGGCCGGGTGCGGCGGGATCAGCCCGTGCACGACCGACAGGCCGGCCACCATCGGCAGGCCGACGACGAGCAGCGACTTGCCGGTGCGCTTCGCGACGTTGAACGCGATCGGGATCAGCAGCACGAAGCCGACTTCGAAGAACACCGGCAGGCCGACGATGATCGCGACGAACATCATCGCCCAATGGATGTTCTTTTCACCGAACCAGTCGATCAGCGTGGTCGCGATCCGTTCGGCGCCGCCCGATTCGGCCATCATCTTGCCGAGCATCGTGCCGAGGCCGACGACGATCGCGATGTGGCCGAGCGTATTGCCGTTGCCCGTCTCGAACGACTTGACGATCTTGTCCATCGGCATCCCGACCACCAGGCCGAGGCCGAGCGACACGATGATGAGCACCAGGAACGGATAGATCTTGAACCGCGCGATCATCACGATCAACGCCACGATCGCGATCACGGTATAGATGAGCAGCATGCTGCCTTGGACAGCCCCCATGTGGACTCCTCCTTGGGATTATTCGAACCGGGCGGATCGTTGCGAGTATGCCCGGCTGTGCAGGTCTCCGAAACAGCGGGGAGACCCCCACCGTCAGGACGCTGAATTTTACTTATCTTTAGGGTTCGCGGATAGAACCGGTTCCATCAGCAAAAACCCTCGGTAAAACAAGCACTAAGCGCTTGTCTTCCGAGGGTCAAACCGTCATTCCGTACAAATCTTAACGGGGCAGCTGACTCGCAGCTTGCGCGAGGCGCGTGACTTCGGCCCAGTCCTGCGCGGCGAGCGCCGCCTTCGGCGTGAGCCACGAGCCGCCGACGCACACGACGTTCGGCAGCTTCAGGAAATTCGGCGCGGTGTCGACCGTGATGCCGCCCGTCGGGCAGAACTTCAGCGCCGGGAACGGGCCGTGGAACGCCTGCAGCATCGGCACGCCGCCCGCCTGCTGCGCGGGGAAGAACTTCACGATCTCGTAGCCGAATTCGAGCGCCTGGATGATGTCGCTCGGCGTCATCACGCCCGGCAGCAGCGGCAGGCCCGCGTCGAGCGACGCGAGGTGCAGGTCCTTCGTCAGGCCCGGCGACACGCCGAACTTCGCGCCCGCGCGCTTCGCCTGCGCGCAGTGCTCGGGCTTCGTGATCGTGCCGACGCCGACGACGATGTCGTCCGCGAGCTGGCTCGCGCGCTGGATCGCCTCCAGGCCGGCCGGCGTGCGCAGCGTGATCTCGAGCACCTTCACGCCGCCCGCGTGCAACGCGCGCGACACGTGCTCGCCCTGCTCGACCGAGTCGAATGCGAGCACCGGAATGACCGGGCCCAGCTTCACGATTTCAGCAATCGTCTTCATCAAATTCGCTCCTTGAAATTCATGCGTCGACGCGGACGGCCGCTTCGCCGACCAGCGCCCCGAAAACCGATGCGCCCTGCTCGGCCGGCGCCGCGGCCGCGCGGAACACGCCGAACAGTTCGCGCCCGAAACCGACCTCGTTCTCGGCCTGGTGCAGCGGCTGCGCGACCGGGCGCGCGTGCCACTCGGCGTCGTCGACCTCGATGTCGAGCACGCCGGCTTCCGCGTCGATCACGAGCGTGTCGCCCGTCTTCACCTTGCCGAGCGGGCCGGCCAGCAGCGCTTCCGGCGACACGTGGATCACGGCCGGCACCTTGCCCGACGCGCCCGACATGCGGCCGTCGGTCACCAGCGCGACGTGGAAGCCCTGATCCTGCAGCACGCCGAGCAGCGGCGTCAAACGGTGCAGCTCGGGCATCCCGTTCGCGCGCGCGCCCTGGAAGCGCACGACCGCGACGAAATCGCGCTTCAGCTCGCCGCGATCGAACGCTTCCTGCACGGCTTCCTGCGAATCGAACACGATCGCGGGCGCCGTCACCTTGCGGTGCTCGGGCGCGACCGCCGAAATCTTGATCACGCCGCGGCCGAGCCGACCCTGCATCAGGCGCAGGCCGCCGTCCGGCTGGAACGGGTCGCGAATGCCGCGCAGCACCTTCGTGTCGTGGCTCTCGGCCGCGCCGTCGACCCACGTGAGCTTGCCGTCGATCAGCTTCGGCTCCTTCGTGTAGTGCGACAGCCCACGGCCGGCAACTGTCGTCACGTCCTCGTGCAGCAGCCCGCCTTCGAGCAGGTTGCGCACCAGGAACGCGACGCCGCCCGCCGCGTGGAAGTGGTTCACGTCGGCCTTGCCGTTCGGATAGATCTTCGCGAGCAGCGGCACGGCGGCCGACAGTTCGTCGAAATCGTTCCAGTCGATCAGGATGCCGGCCGCGCGCGCGATCGCGACGAGATGCAGCGTGTGGTTGGTCGAGCCGCCCGTCGCGAGCAGCGCGACGATCCCGTTGACGATCGCCTTCTCGTCGATCACATGGCCGATCGGCGTGTAGCGGCCGCGCTCGACGGTCAGGTCGAGCACGCGGCGCGCGGCCTCGGCCGTCAGCGCGGTGCGCAGCGGCGTGTGCGGATGGACGAACGCCGAACCCGGCAGGTGCAGGCCCATCAGCTCCATCAGCATCTGGTTGCTGTTCGCGGTGCCGTAGAACGTGCAGGTGCCGTGGCCGTGATATGCGGCCGATTCGGCTTCGAGCAGCGCGTCGCGGCCGACCTGGCCGGTCGCGAACTGCTGGCGGATCTTCGCCTTGTCGTCGTTCGACAGGCCGCTCGTCATCGGGCCGGCCGGCACGAAGATGGTCGGCAGGTGGCCGAACTGCAGCGCGCCGATCAGGAGGCCCGGCACGATCTTGTCGCAGATGCCGAGGCAGAGCGCCGCGTCGAACATGTTGTGCGTGAGCGCGATCGCCGTGCCCATCGCGATCGCCTCGCGCGAGAACAGCGACAGCTCCATCCCCGGGTTGCCCTGCGTGACGCCGTCGCACATCGCCGGCACGCCGCCCGCGAACTGCGCGACACCGCCGTTCTCGCGCGCGGCGGCCTTGATGATGTCGGGGAAATCCTTGTACGGCGCGTGCGCGGACAGCATCTCGTTGTACGAGGACACGATGCCGATGTTCGGCTCGCGGATTGTCTTGATCGCGAACTTGTCGCTGCCCTCGAGGCCCGCGAAGCCGTGCGCGAGGTTCGCGCAGGACAGCGCGCCGCGCGCCGGGAACTTGCCCTGCGCGCCGTCGATGCGGTGCAGATAGGCGGAACGGGTCGATTGGCTGCGGGCGATCACGCGTTCGGTGACCTTCGCCAGAGTGGGGTGCAGCGACGTCATGCTGGGCGCTCCTGTATGCCGGCCGACACCGGCGGTTGGAATCGTGGGGACGGTCGAATGCATCGACTGAACGAAGCCAGTCTAGTAGAAAAACTACAAGCATGCAATGCAGATCGATTCGCGCGCAACCCTCGTTCCCGCCACCAGCATGGCTTTAATCAGTAAAAACCCTAATTACCCCCACCGTCATCGCGCCGCAAGCACTGCAATAACGCTAGCATTTCCATGTAGATTTTCTACAATTCGATTGCGATACACTCGCTCATCCGAACCCGATTTCCAGCCACTGCCCCATGCTGCCTCGCATTGAAGCGATCCGCGCCGAGCTGCGCCCGTCCGAGCGCAAGCTCGCCGACTACATCCTCGCCGCGCCGCGCGAGGTGCTCGACCTCGCGATGACCGAGCTGTCGACGCGCGCGGGCGTCAGCCAGCCGACGATCGCGCGCTTCTGCCAGGCGCTCGGCTGCAGCGGCTTTCGCGAATTCAAGATCCGGCTCGCGCAGAGCGTCGCGCCGGGCGTGTCGTCGGTGTATCGCGACGTCGAGCCCGACGAACCGGCGCCCGGCATCATCGGCAAGGTGTTCGACCGCACGATCGGCGCGCTGATCGAGGTTCGCAACAGCCTGTCCGCGGGCAGCGTCGCCGATGCGATCGCGCTTCTGTCGAACGCGTCGCGCATCGAGTTCTACGGCGCCGGCGGCTCGGGCATCGCCGCGCAGGACATCCAGCACAAGTTCTTCCGGCTCGGCGTGCCGAGCGTCGCGTATTCGGATCCGCACACGTTCTCGATGTCGTCGGCGCTGCTCGGGCCGCACGATGTCGTCGTCGCGATCTCGAACACCGGCCGCACGCGCGACATCGTCGACGCCGCGCGCTCCGCGCTCGCGTGCGGCGCGAAAGTCGTCGCGATCACGCAGAGCCATTCGCCGCTCGCGAAGCTCGCGACGGTGAGCCTCGCGTCGAACGTCGCCGAGGAAACGGACGTGTTCTCGCCGATGACGTCGCGGATGTCGCATCTCGCGATCGGCGACATCCTCGCGGTCGGCGTCGCGCTGTCGCGCGGCCCCGCGCTGATGGAACGGGTCGGCCGCGCGAAGGAAGCGATCACGCGCCGGCGGATCGACGACGGCGCGAAAGATTGAACAGGCGCCACACGGAAACAGTGCGTAAACGAACAACGGCGCCCCAAGGGGCGCCGTTGCGCATGGAATCGACGCCGGCAGCCTCGCCGGCCGTACCGCTCAAAACGGCTTGATCACGACCAGCGCGACCGCCGCGAGCATGCCGAGCACCGGCAGCTCGTTGAACACGCGGTACCACTTGTCGGTGCGGGTGTTCTCGCCGCGCTCGAACACCCGCAGCAGGTACCCGCAGTATGCGTGATAGACGATGAGCAGCAGCACGACCGTCACCTTCGCATGGATCCAGCCCTGCCCCTGGCCGATGCCGATCGCGAGCCAGAGCCATAGCCCGCAGGCCAGCGCCGGCACCGCGATCATCGTCATGAAGCGGAACAGCTTGCGCGCCATCAGCAGCAGGCGTCGCACCGCGGCCGGATCGGTTTCCATGGCCAGGTTCACGTAGATGCGCGGCAGGTAGAACAGCCCCGCGAACCACGCGGCGATCAGAACGATATGGAACGTCTTGATCCAGAGCATTGCCATCGGTTGTGCGCCTCGCTTTACTGGCGGCCTTCGCCGTGTCCGAGCACGACGTACTTCAGCGACGTCAGCCCTTCCAGGCCCACGGGGCCGCGTGCGTGCAGCTTGTCGTTCGAGATGCCGATTTCCGCGCCGAGACCGAATTCGAAGCCGTCCGCGAAGCGCGTCGACGCGTTGACCATCACGCTCGCCGAATCGACCTCGCGCAGGAAACGCATCGCGCGGTCGTGATCCTCGGTGACGATCGCATCCGTGTGATGCGAGCCGTATTGGTTGATGTGCTCGATTGCGGCGTCGAGGCCGTCGACCACCTTGATCGCGAGCACCGGCGCGAGATATTCGGTGTGCCAGTCTTCCTCGGTCGCGTCGACGAGCGGGCCGACGCCCGCGTCGGCGAGCACCGCGCGCGCGGCCGCATCGACGCGCAGCTCGACCTGCTTGTCGCGATACAGCCTGCCGAGCGGCGGCAGCAGCTTCTCCGCGATGCCGCTCGCGACGAGCAGCGTCTCCATCGTGTTGCAGGTGCCGTAGCGGTGCGTCTTCGCGTTGTCGCAGACGGTCAGCGCCTTGTCGAGATCGGCGCGATCGTCGACGTACACGTGACAGATGCCGTCGAGGTGCTTGATCATCGGCACGCGCGCCTCGTTGATCAGGCGCTCGATCAGGCTCTTGCCGCCGCGCGGCACGATCACGTCGACGTATTCGGTCATCGTGATCAGCTTGCCGACCGCCGCGCGATCGGCCGTCGCGACGACCTGCACCGCGTCCTGCGGCAAGCCGGCCGCCGCGAGCCCTTCGCCGATCAGCTTCGCGAGCGCCGTGTTCGATTCGAGCGCTTCGGAGCCGCCGCGCAGGATCGTCGCATTGCCCGACTTCAGGCACAGCGCGGCCGCATCGATCGTCACGTTCGGGCGCGATTCGTAGATGATGCCGATCACGCCGAGCGGCACACGCATCTGGCCAACCTGGATCCCGCTCGGGCGGTACTTGAGGTTGCCGATCTCGCCGATCGGATCGGCCAGCGACGCAACCTGGCGCAGGCCTTCGACCATCGTATTCAACGCCTTGTCCGACAGCGTCAGGCGGTCGACGAACGCCGCATCGAGCCCTTTTTCACGGGCGCGGGCGACGTCGCGCGCATTCGCGTCCTTCAGCGTCTGCGCGTCGCGTTCGATCGCGCGGGCCACGGCGTCGAGCGCCGCGTTCTTCGCGGCCGTGCTGGCGCGCGCCATCGCGCGGGAAGCGTGCCGGGCGCGACGGCCCAGGTCGGTCATGTACTGATCGATATCCATCGTGTGACTCGAGAAGCAAGCCGCGCTGGGCGGCATGAATTCGTGGGGAAGCGAGGGGACGGCCATCCGTGGGGCGGCCATCCGCGGGTGGCCATCCATGGGGCGCGGCGGCCGGAAGGCCGCGCCGCGGATGGCCGCCCCGGCTTTCGAAGCATTGTAAGCGGGTTGCGCAGCGCGCGCTGAAGGCCCGAACGGGGCTTAACGCCGCACGCGACCCGCGGTCGGCGGTCGCTCGCCGCGCGCGCCCGCGACCGTCATCGCCAGCTGGAACAGCCCGTCCCACGGATCGGGCGGCGGTTGGTCCTGCGTGCGGCGGCCCGGCACGACGGCCGTGAGCCCCTTGACCTGCCGGTCGAGCTGCGCGGCGAACGCGAGCGCCTTCTCGAGCACGGGTTCCGACACGCGGTTCAGCGCGGGGCCGATCAGCCGTTCGCGCGGGCCCCACACGCGGTTCTCGCGCAGCAGCGTCGCCAGCGGCTTGCCGGCCGTCGCGCCGCGCTTGATCCGCAGCAGCGTTCGCAGTTCCTCGACGACGGCCCACATCACGAGCACGATCGCCTCGCCCTCGCCCTTCAGCCCGTCGATCATCCGCGCGAGCCGTGCGGCGTCGCCGGCGAGCATCGCTTCGTTCAGCTTGAACACGTCGTAGCGCGCGACGTTCAGCACCGCATCGTGCACCTGCTCGAACGACAGCGCGCCTTGCGGATACAGCAGCCCGAGCTTCTGGATTTCCTGGTGTGCGGCGAGCAGGTTGCCTTCGACGCGCTCCGCGATGAACTGCAGCGCGCGCCGCCCGTCGTCGCCGGCCGCGACGCGCTGGCCCTGCATCGACAGGCGCTGGCCGATCCAGTTCGGCAGTTGCACGCGGTCGACCGGATCGATCTTCAGCGCGACGCCGCCGTTCTGCAACGCGGTAAACCACGCGGATTTCTGCGTGGCCGCGTCAAGGCGCGGCAGCGTGACGAGCATCAGCGCATCGGGATTGGCGGCGGCCGCGAGCGTCTTCAGCGCATCGGCGCCTTCCTTGCCGGGCTTGCCCGACGGAATGCGCAGCTCGATCAGCTGGCGCTCGCCGAACAGCGACATCGCCTGGGTCGCGCCGAGCAGCACGCTCCAGTCGAAGCCGCGCTCGACCGTATGCACCGAACGCTCGGTGAAGCCGGCCGCGCGCGCGGCCGCACGAATGCGGTCGCATGCTTCCTGCGCGAGCAGCGGCTCGTCGCCGTAGACGGTATAGAGCCCGGCCAACCCCTTCGCGAGGTGCGGCTCCAGCGCATCAAGTCGCAATTGCATCGGTGCGTGCGCCGTCGATCAGAGCGGCGGCGGCGGCAGCGGCGCGCGCGGCGCGACGCCCGGCACCACGTCCTCCGGCGCCGGCGTCAGCGAGTGGACGATCGCGAGACGCCGCATCAACTGGTCGACCGCATCGTTCTGCATGTCGCCGTACAGGATGTCGGCTTCCTGCGCCTTCGCGTTCGTGTACTGGTCGCTGTACGTCATCGCGCGGTTCAGCGCGATCGCGCTCGGCGGGATCAGCACGGTGCCGTCCTTGCTCGTCAGCGTGTAGTTCAGCGTATAGAACAGCGCGTACTCCTGCGCCGAGCCGTACTTGTTGAGCGTCAGCGTGTTCTGGCCACGCGACTCCCACATGCGCAGCACGGCGTCGGCGTCGTCCGCCGACTTGACGATCTTCGTGTCGCTGCCGGCCTCGACGAGGCGCGTCAGCCGCGCCTCGACGGGCGCCGGCGCGCCGGCCACCAGCAGGTGCTTGAACGCATAGTCCTGCTGGCCCCGCAACTGGAAGCCGCATGCCGACAGCGCAACCGCGCTGCCGACGAGCATCAAAAACGATCTGCGGATCACCTTCGCTCCTTCTGGGTACGTCCGACGGCCGGCGGCCGTCAGACGACGATGTTCACGAGGCGGCCCGGCACGACGACGATCTTCTTCGCCGGCTTGCCGTCGCTGAACTTCGCGAACGCGTCGTCGGCCACCGCCGCGGCTTCGATCGCCTCGCGGCTCGCGTCCTTCGCGACCTTCAACGCGCCGCGCACCTTGCCGTTCACCTGCAGCACGAGTTCGATCTCGGCCTGCTCGAGCGCGGCTTCGTCGACCTTCGGCCACGGTGCATCGAGCAGCGGGCCGAATTCGTCCGCGTAGCCGAGCGCCTTCCACAGCTCGAACGTGACGTGCGGCACGACCGGGTACAGCACGCGCAGCAGCACGCCGTACGTTTCGCGCAGCACGCCGGGCGTCGCGCCCTTCGCGCCGTCGACCGCGTTCAGCATCTTCATCGCGGCCGATACGACCGTGTTGTACTGCAGGCGCTGGTAGTCGAAATCGGCCTGCTTCAGCACGCTGTAGATCTCGCGGCGCAGCGCCTTGTCGGCTTCGCCGAGCGCGGCCGCATCGAAGCCCGCGCGCGCGGCGAGCGCTTCGCGGTTCGCGTAACCGAAGCTCCACACGCGGCGCAGGAAGCGGCTCGCGCCCTCGACGCCGGCGCCCGACCACTCGAGCTGCTGCTCGGGCGGTGCGGCGAACATCGTGAACAGGCGCGCGGTATCGGCACCGTACAGGTCGATCAGCACCTGCGGATCGACACCGTTGTTCTTCGACTTCGACATCTTCTCGATGCCGCCGAGCACGACCGGCTGGCCGTCCGTGTTCAGCGTCGCGCCGACCGGGCGGCCCTTGTCGTCGTGCGTGACCGTCACGTCGGCCGGGTTGTACCAGGTCTTCTTGCCCGCTGCGTCTTCGCGGTAGAACGTCTCGTTCAGCACCATCCCCTGCGTGAGCAGGTTCTTCGCCGGCTCGCCGAACTTCACGAGGCCGAGGTCGCGCATCACCTTGGTCCAGAAGCGCGAATACAGCAGGTGCAGGATCGCGTGCTCGATGCCGCCGATGTATTGATCCATCGGCATCCAGTAGTCGGTGCGCGCGTCGACCATCGTCTCGGCGTCCGGCGCCGTGTAGCGCGAGAAGTACCACGACGAATCGACGAAGGTGTCCATCGTGTCGGTTTCGCGCTTCGCGGCCGCGCCGCACTTCGGGCACGTGCAGTTCAGAAACGCTTCCGACTTCGCGAGCGGGTTGCCCGAGCCGTCCGGCACGAGGTCTTCCGGCAGCACGACGGGCAGATCTTTCTCCGGCACCGGCACGTCGCCGCACGACGGGCAGTGGATGATCGGGATCGGCGTGCCCCAGTAGCGCTGGCGCGATACGCCCCAGTCGCGCAGGCGCCACGTGACCTGCTTGTCGCCGAAGCCGCCGGCCTTCAGGTCGGCCGCGATCGCGTCGACCGCCGCGCCGTATGCGAGGCCGTCGTACTTGCCGCTGTTGACGCAGGCTGCGACTTCCTTGTCGCCGTACCACTCCTGCCACGCGTCGAGCGAGTACGTCTGGCCTTCGGCCGCGATCACCTGCTTGATCGGCAGGTCGTATTTCTTCGCGAACGCGAAGTCGCGCTCGTCGTGCGCGGGCACACCCATCACCGCGCCTTCGCCATAGCTCATCAGCACGTAGTTGCCGATCCACACCTCGACGGGCTCGCCCGTCAGCGGATGCGTGACCGAGAAGCCCGTCGCGACGCCCTTCTTCTCCATCGTCGCGACGTCGGCCTCGGCGACGCCGCCGCGCTTGCATTCGTCGATGAACGCCAGCAGTTCCGGCTTGTCCTGTGCAAGGCGCGTGGCGAGCGGGTGCTCGGCCGCGACCGCGCAGAACGTGACGCCCATGATCGTGTCGGCGCGCGTCGTGAACACGCGCAACAGCTTCTTCTCGCCGTCGAGTTCGTACGGGAAGCCGAAGTTCACGCCGAAGCTCTTGCCGATCCAGTTCTGCTGCATGATCTTCACGCGCTCGGGCCAGCCGAGGCCGTCGAGATCGTTCAGCAGCTCATCCGCGTACTGCGTGATCCGCAGGTAGTACATCGGGATCTCGCGCTTCTCGACGAGCGCGCCCGAACGCCAGCCGCGGCCGTCGATCACCTGCTCGTTCGCGAGCACGGTCTGGTCGACCGGGTCCCAGTTCACGGTGCCCGTCTTCTTGTACGCGATGCCCTTCTCGAGCATCTTCAGGAACAGCCACTGGTTCCACTTGTAGTAGTCGGGCTTGCACGTCGCGATCTCGCGCGACCAGTCGATCGCGAGGCCCATCGACTGCATCTGGCCCTTCATGTAGTCGATGTTGTCGTAGGTCCACTTCGCGGGCGGCACGCCGTTCGCCATCGCGGCGTTTTCGGCCGGCATCCCGAACGCATCCCAGCCCATCGGCATCAGCGTGTTGTAGCCGTTCATCCGCAGATAGCGGTACATCACGTCGTTGATCGTGTAGTTGCGCACGTGACCCATGTGCAGCTTGCCGGACGGGTACGGCAGCATCGACACGCAGTAGAACTTCGGCTTCTGCGAATCTTCCTTCGTCTTGTAGGCATCGGCTGCGCGCCAGTCGCCCTGGGCGGCGGCTTCGACGTCGGCGGGTACGTATCTCTCGTGCATGGTGTGGTTCGGACTAGGCTTTAAGCGGCGCGACGGCTCGCGCGCAGGAGTGGATCGAAATTCGTGCTTGCCCGGCGGACCTGCAGGTTCGCTGTTGCCGAACCTGTTCACGGTTTCCGGGTATTTTCCGGGTAACCCGCAGCATGCCCGGGTAGCCTGGAAAATTCCGGGTTACCTTGAAAAAGCCTGCCAACCGGGAAAAACGACGATTATACCGCCCGCGCCGGTTCATTCGGCCGGTCTCGCGGCGGTCGGCCGATCCCGCGGCGGGCGCGGACCGGCCGGAAGATCCGCTCAGCGGTTCGCCGGCACGGCAGACGGCGCGGCGGAACCGCCCGCCTGCGGCGGCACGTCGGTCACGAAGCCGATCCGCGTGAGGCCCGCGGCCTGCGCGGCACCCATCACCTGCGCGATCACGTCGTAGCGCGGCGGGCGGGCCCGCCGCCCCCCCCCCCCGGGCGCCCCGCCCCCCCCCCGCCCCCCCCGCCACCCCCCACCTAATAAAAAAAAAAACTAAACCA
>NZ_JBNCAB010000120.1:0-16015 GCF_049805555.1 Burkholderia sp. DN3021
GCCGCGTCGAGGAACGCGGGTGCGCCGCGCGCGACGCCCTCCGCGCCGCCGCCTTGCTGCGAACGCGCGGCCGCCTGCTGCGCGCTCGCGGCGACCTGCGTCGGCACCTGCGTGAGCCGCGTGATCTGCTCGGCGAATTCGGCTAACGAAGAGACCGCGCGGTCGAATGACGCCGGCTCGTCGAATAGCGCGGGGAGCTGTTCGCGGCTCTGCAGCTTCACGGCGCCCGCCGACACCCACAGCCCGTTGTCGACGACGACGGGCGACAGCGCGTGCACGCTGTTGTCGCCGTCGGCGGTGCGCTTGAGGAGCGCGCCGGATTCGTCCGAATCGCGTCGCACGTCTCGCTCGATGCCGCTGCGCAGCCCGGTGCAGCCGCTCAGCAGCGCGGCGGCCAGTAACGAAATGACGAAAAAGACGCGCATCAGCCCGCTCCCTGCGCGACGACGCGCAACACGTGATTGCCTTGATAGAGAATCGCCTGGATCGGCGTCGCCGTGCGGCCGAGACTCGCGACGAGCACTTGCAGCGCATCCTCGAACGAACCGCGCAGCGTCGCCTGCGCGTCGATGCTGAAATCGACCGGCGCATCCCAGACGAGCTGCCAGCCCGCCGTGCGCGCCCATCGCAACAAGACGCCGCGGATCGTGCCGTCGGACGCGCGCACGTCCCAGACGGGTGCGTCCGCAACGGGCAGCGACGCGGGCCGCGCGGCCGCGGCCGGCGCGGCCCCGGCTGACGCCGATGGCGATATCGCGCGCAAGACGTCGACGCGCGTTGCCGTCAGCGGTGCGTGATCGAAGCGCTCGACAAATGGGCCGCCGATCGCCGGATCGGTGCCGGCGGGCGGGCCGCTCGCCGCGCAATCGGTTGCAAAAAGCGCGGTCGCGATGAACGCGGCCGCGGCGACCGTAGCGCCGTGCATCATGATTGTCCTCGTTACTCGACTGCTGCCGTGCGCCGCTGGCCCCCGCGCTTTGCTGCTCGATGATCCCGGATGCCGCGTCCGACGCCTCGGACCGCCTGCGCGGCCGGAAATGGCTTTCCGAACATGGGATTACCGCAGCGTTACATAATAGGTCTACGCACGCAGTCGCATTATTGAAGTGATTATTGCGCGGCAAATATACCCCGAACAGTTTGACAAAAGCTAGTTTGCATGCAAAATTAAATAGACCATTCAATTTCCTCTTTCACCGCGCGAAATGCGCCGCCCAATCCATTCATTCGAACTGCCAAGATGAACCAGCATGCCGCCGCCCCGCTGCGCGATCTCGCGGGCGAAGTGCTCGGCCTGATCGACCTGAAGCAGATGTTCACCGACATCCACATCGAGCAGGACCGCCCCGTCACGATCAAGACCCCGCGCGGCTGGGTCGAGACGAGCGACGAACCGGTGCTCCTCGACGACATGCGGCCGCTGCTCGACGCGATCGACGAGCATTGGGAAGCCGCGCTGCGTCAAGGCACGCTCGATCGCCCGTTCGTCCTCACGCGCTGCCGGCTGCGCTGCCACGTGTACCGCGCGGGCGGCGGCCGCAAGATCGTGATCTCGATGCGCCGGCTGCCGCTCAAGCCGCTGCCGCTCGAGGAACTCGGCCTGCCCGTCTACGTGCGCTCGATGCTCGACAACACGAAGGGCATCATCCTCGTCACGGGCCCGACGGGCTCGGGCAAGACGACGACGATCGCGTCGCTGCTCGAGCACATCAACACGACGCGCAACACGCATATCGTCACGATCGAGGAGCCGATCGAATACTATCTGGAGCGCCGCCAGTCAATCATCTCGCAGCGCGAAGTGCCGACCGACACGCCGAATTTCCCGCACGGGCTGCGCGAGGCGCTGCGGCAAAAGCCAGACGTCGTGATGGTCGGCGAGGTGCGCGACGCGCAGACGGCCGACACGCTGCTGCAAGCGGGCGAATCGGGGCACCTCGTGCTCGCGACGATGCACACGGGCAGCGCGGTCAGCGCGCTCAACAAGCTGCTGTCGTTCTTTCCGGTCGAGCAGCGCGACCGGCACGCGGTCGCGCTCGCCGAATCGCTGATCGGCATCGTCTGCCAGAGCCTCGTGCCGAGCGCGGACGGCGAAAGCCTCGTGCTCGCGAGCGAACTGCTGTTCAACAACAACAACCAGGTCGCGAAGCTGATCGCGGATCCGACGAAGCTGCACCTCGTCAACGAGTTCCTGCGGCGCCGCGAGGACAACATGTCGCGCTCCCTGAACGACGACCTCGCCGCGCTCGCGGCCCGCAACCGGATCTCGACGAAGGACGCGTTACGGGCGACTTACAATCGGATCGAGCTGAATGAAATGATGCAGTCGATTGTTAATCGTTAGGCACGCCTCCGATCCGGTATTTTCCATGCCGATCTAAAATCGGAAAAAATCGTATAAACATGCCGAATCCCGTGTTAATCGGCTGGTGGAATTAATTTCAAAAGCCGATTGTCGTCGCGCGTCTAAATCATGCCAGACCGTCGTTTAATAATGCGTGGAGTTTGCATCAATTGCCGAGCAGGCGCGTCTGCGTGCTGAGGCCGAGGCCGTCCGGCGGCGTCGCCGACGAATGCGCGTGTAACGTCGCGCGCGTTTGCGTCGCGGGATTCGCGGTTTCGGGGAAGCTGGCGATTGCGCTTGCCGCGGCCGGCGCGCGTCGCGCCTGCGCGGTCGGCGATGCCGGCGGCGGCCGGCGCACGGGATCGGCGGACGTCATGCGCGGCGTCACCAGCACGAGCCGCTGCGCCTCATGTCCGGCGGCAAGCGGCAGCGCGAGCGCCACGCATTCCCCTGCCGAGAGCGTCGCGCCGGATACGGTTTCGCGCGACGACGATGCGCCGGACGAGCGGCTGTCGCGGTCCGCCCAGCGCTCGACGATCCGCATGTCGAGCGCATAACGGCCCGCCTGCACGGTCTCGCGCGGCGTAACCCGCATCGCGAATCCGTTCCGCTGCGCGTCGAGCGATCGCGCATCGCCGTCGCCCGACGTGACGAACACCTGCCGCAGACGGCCGAAATCCGCGCTGTCGTCGGGGAGCGTCAGCGTCGAGCCGTCGGCGTCGATCGATGCGTCGCCGTGCGCGGCAAGCTCGGCGATGCGCGCGCGCATCGGCGCGCAGCCGTCCGGCGCGGGCGCGATCGCCACGCGCGGGGCGGATGCGCCGGAGGATACGGACGCCTGCGTGTCGTCGCGCCACCGCAACCCGAGCGCGTCGATCTGCGCGCGCGCGAGCGTCGCGCCGAACGCATCGATCCGAATCGACGCGGGCAGCGTATCGAGCTGCGCGACGAGCCGTGCATCGCGCGCCAGCCGCGTGGGCACGTCGCGGATCAGCACGGTGTTCGAGCGTGCATCCGCGTCGACGATCGGCAGCGACGCCGTGAATTCGCGCACGCCGGGCACCGCGCGCGGCGCGACGCCGTCCTGCTCGAGCCGGCGGCGCAGCCGCGTCGCGAGCCCCGGCAGCGACGCATCGCCCGCGTCGCCGCGCACGGCGCGGTCAGCCGCCGCGCGCGCATGCAGCCTGAACGCGCGCGTCTCGGTCCGCACGCGCGCCTGCGCGGCTTCGTCGAGCGCGCGCGCGGCGGCGAGCACGAGCGCGACATAGCGCGGCGGGCCGGCGACCCGCACGATCCGCGCCGCGTCGTCGTAGCCGGGCCGCCAGCGCTCGTCGACGATCCGCTGCCGTGCGAGCGTCGCGCGCAGCTCGGCCGGCGTCGCGTAATTGAGCCGCACCGCCGCACGCTCGAACGCATCGGGCGCGACGAGCTGCAGCACCGCGCCGTCGTAGTACGCCGCAAGTCCGCATGTGCGCGCAACCCAGTCGACAAAACGCCGCGGCGGCAGCGCCTCGCGCACGTCGAGCCGGCACGACGCGCCTGCGTCCACGTCGATCGCGACGCCCGAGCGGCGGCTCAGTTCGCTCAGCGCGGCGGCGACGCTCACCGGCCCGACGCGATAGTCGAAGCGCGCGAGCGGCCACACGAGCGGCACCGCATGGAGCGCCGGCGCATGGCTCGCGAGCGCGAGCGCGATGGCGGCAGCCGACGCGGCCGCGCGCCGCGTCACGATGCGCGATCCGCCGGCTCGGCGTCCGCGCCCAGGTTCAGGCGGTAGCCTGTCGCGTACGCCGCATGCACGGTCCAGCCGAGGCCCGCCGCTTTCAGCCGGCTGCGCAGCCGGCTCACGTACATGTCGACCGTGCGGGTTTGCGCGGACGCTTCCGCGCCCCACACGAGCCGCAACAGATCCTGCCGCTGCACGACGGTGCCGGGATGCTCGGCCAGATGCCAGAGAATGTCGAACTCCTTCGCGCTGAATGCATGCGACGCGCTGCCGTCGGACACGGTCAGCGTCGCGCGCGACAACACGCAGCCGCCGAGCTGCATGCGCCCGCTGTCGACCGACAGCGCCGCGAAGCGCCGCAACAACGCGCGCACGCGTGCGAGCAGCGTCTGCTTCTCGAGCGGCTTGATCAGGAAATCGTCCGCGCCGGCGTCGAGAATCTTCACGATGTCTTCTTCGTCCGAATGCACGGTCTGGAAGATCACCGGGACGATCGAGCGCGCGCGGCCACGCACCCACCCGAGCAGCCGCTCGCCCGTCATCCCGGGCAGGTCCCAGTCGAGCACCAGCAGATCGGCCCAGCTGTCGCCGAGGAAGCGGCGCGCGTCGAGCCCGTCGTCGAACGCCTCGACGCGGTAGCCCTCGGCCTTGAGCCAGGTGACGAGCAGCGTGCGCTGCACCGGATCGTCCTCGACGACGACGATCTGCTTGGGCTGCTGCACGGTGCGCTGCATGTTCGGTTCGGACATCGCGGAAATAGGGTTCGTCAAGCGAAAAGAAGCGAAAAGGAAAGGATGCCGGCGCTCAGCCGTCGGGCGTGACGCTCGCGCGCCAGCGCGCGATGCCGTCCGGCGCGGCCGAAGCTGCCGCGCCTGCCGGCGCGGGCATCGGCAGACGCATCACGAACGCCGTGCCGACGCCGCGATTCGATTCGGCGTACAGCGTGCCCGCATGCGCGGCGGCGACCTGCGCGGCGAGCTGCAGCCCGAGGCCGAAGCCCATCGAGCCACGCTTCGCGAGCGGCGCGAAATCGGTCATGCGCCCGTCCGTGGCGAGGCCCGGCAGGCCGCCGGCCCAATCGCGGATCGTCACTTCCGCGTGCGCGTCACGTACGTGCAGCCGGATCTCGACGCGCGCGCCCTGCCGCGACGCCTGCACCGCATTGTCGATCAGGTTCTGCAGCGCGCGGGCGACGAATACGCGCGCGCCGTGCAACCACAGCGGTACGGCGTCGTCGAGCCAGAGCTGCAACGCGACGCCGCGATAGACGGCGCCCACTTCGAGCTTCGGCACGAGCTCGCGCAGCATCGTGCGCAGGTCGAAGCGCATGAAATGGCGCTGCCGGAGATCGTCCGCCGCCGACGCGACGAGGTAGTCCTGGCCGAGCAGCAACGCGTGCCGCGCGAGCTGCGCGATCCGTTCGAGGCCGCCGCACGCGGCGAACGCGTCGGGATCGGCGTCGTGCAACTGGGTCAGCGCGAGTATCGAATTCTGCGGCGAACGCAGGTCGTGCGCCAGAAAGCGCAGCGACGCAACACGCTCGTCGAGCGCGCGGCGCAGCGGCGTGACGTCGGCGACCGTGACCGTCGCCGCGATCGCCGGATCGTGCTCAACCGGCTGCAGCGTCAGCCACAGGATCGCGTCGTCGGTTTCGAATTCGAATCCTTGTTCGAGCGTGTCGAACAGCGCGGCGGGATCCGCGCCCGCCGCGTCGCCGAGCAGCGCGTGCAGCGGCAACCCGGCGGCGAGCGTGCGGCCTAACAGCGCGTGCGCGCGCTCGGTGGCCGCGACGATCGCGCCGTCGCGGTCGAGCGCGAGCGTGCCCCACGCCTGCCGGGCCTGCATCACCTCGAGGATTCGGGCGTCGGCCCGTTGCGACACGATCAAGTTCGACTCCGGCGGACGTCGCGGTCCGCGAATGATTGGACGGGCCGCGACGCGGCGGCGCGAGCGCGCAGTGTGCACCGATTCGAAAGCGCGTGTCCAGTGCCGCCGCGCCGCGCCGCCCGCGCGGTCAGAAGTCGTTCTTCTGGTCGACGTCGCCCGCGCTCACCGTCACTTCGTCCGGCGTGAACTCCATGTTGCCGCCGGCGCCGCGCTTGCCGACGTTCGCGTTCATGAGCGGATTGCCGCCCGTCTCGAGGCGCTCCAGCTCCTTCGTCGCACCGGAGTTCAGCTTCACGTTGCCGTCCTTGTCGACGACGCCGACCGAATTGCCGCTGCCGTTGTACAGGTTGCCCTGCGAGTCCATCTTCAGGTGCAGCGCCTCGCCGCCCGCCTTCGTGTTCAGCTTGACGTCGCGCATGTCTTCGCCGGGCTTGTCGCCCGTCGACGGCGTCACGTGGTTCGTCGGGGGGTTGTTGCCGGTCGGCGTGTTGCCGTTCGAATCGCCACCGATGTCCGTGTCGTCGCCGCCTCCCGAATCGTCCTGCATCAGCAGCGCTTCGATTTCGTGGAGCAGCTTGTCGATCTTCTGATCGCGGCTGCTCGACGACGTCGACGAGGAGTTGAACTGCGACGGGTGGATAGTCGTCGATGTAATGCCGTTAACGCTCATGATCGTCTCGCTATGAATGTGAATCGACTGAAGGAAAGGGAACAGAACGCGCACGGCGCTCATGCGCCCGCGGTTCGACGACAAGCTTAGGCAGCGCGTACGCGCGCGCCGCGAACCGCGCGAAGCGACGTCGCGGCGACCGAAACGATCGGTCGCGCATCGTGCGCCGCCGCCGCAACGCGAGCATCGCTTCGCCGCGCACGATGTCGCTTCGCACGCGCCGGCCGCTCGCGCGCGTACGACGGCGATCATCGCCGACGGATCATCTCTTCTCGACGCATCGCACCGACATGGCGATCAAATCGTGCAACAAAGCCGCATTGCGCGCGCTGCTCTCGGCCTTTTCGGTCGGGCTGCGCGCGAGCGCACACGCGGACCTCGATGAACTGCTGATCGCGCTGCGCGTCCTGCAGCCGCGCAACGCCGCGGTCGACCTGTGCGACGTGCGGCTGCGGATCAGCCGGCGCGACTGGATCGGCGCGCTGCACATTCTGCGCACGCTCGAAGACCAGGAGCGCGGCACGCCGCTGTGCACGGCGCTGCAGAGCTGGTGCCTGTACGCGCTGCAAGACGACGATTGGCGGCGCTATGCGCAGACCGTGGTGCTGTCGGGGGATCGGGCGTCGACGGTGCTCGTCGGCCGGTTCCTCAAAGTGGATGAGCTCGCGGAGGGCGCCGGCTCGCACGACGGCGACGTCGCCGCACGCATCTCGCAACTGCTGCGGCTCGACCGGTATCAATGGGCGCGGCATGTGCATGCGAGCGGGATGGGGTGAAGATCGGGCGGGCTTGTGGTTTGCGGCGATCGTGGCGAGCCGCACATCGGTCGTCACCGTGTCACGCGAACCCGAATGCCGAGAGCCCGGATACGCGCGACGTTCGACCCAGCGAACCCGCATCTCCGCCGCGACTTCCGTCATGGGTCGGACGCGCCGGCGAAAGTCAGCGAGACCGCACGAAATCCGCGATGCGCGTCGCGACGAATCGGACGCAGGCAATCGATGCCCGGCGCGAGCGTGGGCGCGGATCGTCGCGGCCACCCCGCCGCCCTGGCGCTCCCGTGCAAGCTCCTCGCCGGTTCACGCCGCCTGCCGCGCCGACGCCTGCGCGTCGCGGGTCGCGACGGCCTCGCCCAACGGCCCCGGCGCCCTGGTGATCGCGAACAGATAGCTGTCGCCCGCGCTCATCCCGCGATTCGGACGCGCCTCGTAGTTGCGCACGACGCCCTCGCTGACGAAACCCAGCTTCGGCATGAACGGCGCGGCGCGGCCCGTCACCGAGCAGAACGCCTCGATCCGGTATACGCCCGGCTGCGCGATCAGCCAGTCGAGAAACCTGCGCAGCATCTCCGACCACGCGCGGGTCCGCACGCGCCCCGGCGCGAAGCTCGTCACGAGCCCGATCTCGACGCGCGGCAGGCGACCGTGCATCTCGAGGGTGCCGATCAGACGGCCGTCGCGCTTCTCGAACAGTCCCCAGCTGAAAAACGCGCCGCTGCGCCAGCCCTCGGCGAGACGACCGATGCACGCGTGCGTTTCGTCGACGCTGCGATGCATCGGCCACGGCAGGTCGAGCGTCGTCGCCGGATCGCCGAACAGCGCGTCGAAGGCTTCACGTGCGTCGTCGGCGGTGAGCGGGCGCAGATGAAGGCGCTCGGTTTCGATCAGTTCGGGTGGGCGGATGGCGTTCATCGGCGGCTCCGGTTCAGGGAATGGACACGCCGATTGTCGGGCGCCGACGCGCGAGCGTGCCCCATGCGCGCGAAGCCGCGGCGGCGTAGGCGAATCGCGATCGCGCGAGCCGCGTCGCTTCGGCGACGTTCGCGCGCGGGTGTATCGCTTCGCACCGCGGTCGGCCGCGGCGAGCCTGTCGACGTACAGTGGCGCCACGTCGCCCGGTGCGCCCATTGCGCGGCAGTCGGGCGCCAAGGTCTACCTTCTTCAGGAGCCGGATTGTGCAGCCAGTATCGATCAAATCCCCCATTCAAACCGGGGGCTCGACTCCGCCTTCGCAGAACCCGCCGTCGATCGGCGCGCCCCTGTCCGGCGCCGCGGCTCCTCAACCGAAGCCGTCAGGCGTGCTGGGAGGCTTGCGACCGCAAGGCGAGTCGACGTCTCGACCCGAGGCCCGTCCGCTGAACGCGTCGGCACTGAAGCGCACCGCCGTCAAGCCGGAAGCTACTGGAAACAATGCGTCGCTACTCGAAGCCACGCCCGCCGAATTGCAGACGGTGGCACACCATCCGGTCCTGCAACCGGTCGTGCTTCATTCCGCACACCCGCACGAAGGCGACCTCATCGACCTGAGCGACCCGCCCTTCACGACGAAGCCCACCGGTACGCCATCGTCGCTGCTCGAGGCAACGCCCGACGAATTACAGACTGTCGCGCATCATGCGGTCCTGCAACCGGCCGTGCCTCATTCCGCACATGTGCCGGAAGGCAATCTCATCGATTTGAGCGATCCGCCACCGGCACCGCAAGCCGAGCACGGGCAACCGTCGCCGCTCGGGGCCGAGCACGCTCAATCGCAGGCTGCGGGCACCCCGCCTTCGAAACCCGCATCCGCCGCCGCGCATGAAGCGCACGGCGCCCACGATGCACAGACGCTTGCCGCGGCCGGGATGCCGAGCATCCACCAGATCCATCACGAGACCGAGCAGACGATCAGGATGCAGCGTGCAATCGGTTTCGCGAACCAGCTGCTCGCGGTGGCGGAGATGATCAACAGCTTCCAGATGAAACTGATCGACATGATCAAGAAGGCGGTGTCGCGATCGTAATGCGTCGACGCGACATCGAGGCAACGCGGTGAGGCATTGGTGCGGCGAGCCCGCGCGCCGGCTTCGCCCGGCCAGAACGATCGCCCGGTGTGCAACAGCCGACCGGTGAGGACGCGCTGTGCGTCGCCCCCGCGTCCTCACCGGTCGAAGGTCTGCGAAGGCGCCTCGTCGAACATCCGCCGATAGCCGTTGACCAGCGTCGACCGATGCTGGATCCCCCAGCGGTTCGCGATCTCGAGCACGCTCGCCGCGCGCGGCCCTTCCGACAGCAGCTCGCCGCGAATCCGCTCCATCCGCTGCCGTCGGATCAGCTGGCTCGGCGACAACCCGAGAAACGTCTTGAACGCCGCCTGCAATGCGCGCTCGGTCACGTCGATGTGCGCGGCGATCTCCCGCACCGACAGGTCGCGCTGGTCGAGCCGCTCCATCAAATAGCGATACGCGCGCCGGTACTTGCCGGGCAGCCGCGCGCTGACGTCGTCGCTCGGCGCCGCCGCGTGCGTGCCGCACCGCGCGATCGCGAGCGAGGGCGCGAGCGCCGCGCCGTCCGAGCGCACGTGCCGCACCGAGGCGAGCGCATAGCGCGCATACAGCGACGACGATTCGCGAATCCGCCCCTGCTGCTCGCACACCTTCGCCGCGCAGTAAAGATAGTCGAGGGTCCAGCGCACGTGCGAGCCGCAGCGCCCGACCGCGTCGCGATACGGCGCGATCATCGCGTTGGCGACATTCGGCGCGTGCCCCGCGAGCGCCGCGAGCGCGACTTCAAGGCACACGCTGCGCTGGTAGTCGACGAGGCCCGTCTTCGCGCACCAGCTCACATGCGCATCGATCCGCGCGAGCGCCGCGTGGTCGCCGGCGGCGAGCGCGCATGCCTGGCGCATGTAGTCGACGCGCATCCGCAGCAGCGGCAGCGCATCGGCGTCGGCCGCCGGCGCGCCCGTTTCCGCAAACGCCGACAACGGCAGATCGGCCAGCGCGGAGCGCCAGTAGACGTGATCGCCGAGCGCGTCGGCGCGACCGATCCGGTATTGCAGCAGCAAGTCCGCGCGCAGCGCGCCGGCGAGCTGCCGCCAGCGCGGATCGGCATCGCGAGCGGCTGCGTCGAGCCCGTCGAGCGCCACCATCGCGTCCTCGGCGCGGCCAAGATGATGCATGACGACGCACGCGCCGACGAGGCTCTCGAGCTTCTGCCCGACGCTCGCCGCGCGATCGTCGGCGATCCGTCGGAAGCCCGCCTGCGCGACGCCGAAACGGTTCTGGAAGAACGCCTGCCAGCTCGCGTTGCGGCAGGTCATCACGCGCGTCTGGTCGCGCGAATCGCGCAGCAGCTTCAGCGCGCGGCGGAACGTGTCCTCGGCCTCCTCGAAGCGGCCGAGCACGAGCTGGATGTCCGCGTACGCGCTGACGTCGCGCACGTCGTTGGTCGGGTCGCCCGGGTCGGCTTCGCAGCGCGCGGCGACGAGCGTGGCCGCTTCGGCGAAGCGGCCGTCGAACACGCGCGCTGCGTAGGCGTCGTTCGACGCCGGATTGGCAAGCGCGGCGGCGGCGGCGAAATAGAGTGTCGAAAACATGGTGGATCCTCTCGGCAAGCGGGTTCGAATACGAAGTTCGGGCTCGATCCGCGCGCCGCGCCGCCGCTCGTCGCGGGGCGTAGCGCATGGATGCGTGCCGCTATCGTCTCGTTCGCGCCGGATCCGCGCAGCAATTTGTGACGTTCCGTTACGATTGGCCCGCCGGTTGCGCGTGCCGCCGTCGGGCTCCGCTACACCCGCAGCCAGAAATATTCGCCGGACGCGATACCGCTGAACATCTCGTCGCCCGATTCGATGATGTTCTGCCGCCAGTAGCGGCCGTGCTCCGCATAGTGCGCGAACAGATCGGCGAGCGTCCCGCCCGTCACGTCCGGCGTGAGCGGCAATCGCATCAGCAGCACGATGCTGCCGGTGTCCGCGTCGATCCCGAGCTGCGCCTGGTCCTGCGCGTAGATCAGCAGGTTCGCCTCGAGCAGCAGCCGGTACACCGCGAGCGTGCGGCCCGCGCTGACGATGCCGTAATGGAAATTCACGTACATCGACTCCGGATCCTCGTCGAAGTACTCGATGCGCACGTCGAAGCCCTCGACGTCGATCATGCGCGTCTCGAGCACGTAATCGACGTCCGGCAAGCCGACGACCGCGCATACCTCCGCGACGACCTGTGCATAACGTTCCCAACTCATGACAGTTTCACCCCGGTATCCGGCGTCCCCAAAAAAATACAGCCGGCGCTCGCGCGCCGGCCGCCCAACACGATGCCGAATGGCAGCCGGCTTACTGCGCCGGCTTCGACGCGTCGCTGACCATCTTCGTGGCCTGCTTCTTCACGTCGTTTTCCGCCTTCGTCATCTCCTGCATCTGCTGCAGTTTCGTTGCCGCCTTCGAAAACGCGATGCCTGCCATCGTGTCCTTCGTCATTTCGCCCAGTGCACCACCTACCAATGCCGACATGATTACTCTCCAGAAAGTGCGTGATTCGATCACGCGTTGACAAAGTTCCGGCGCCGCCGCTTCATGTCGCGGCCCGCCGCTTTTTTGCCGCGCAGCGTGCGGCATCGTCGGGAACGGCTCGCGCCGCTCCGTCCGCCGCCGCACGCTGCGCGGCGAAACCATGGCCGCTATGCGGCCGTCGCGTTCGCCTCGTGCAACGTCGCGACAATCCGCTGCGCCGCCAGCAAGCCGCGATAGACCTTCTGCATCGCGTCGCGGTCGTAGTCGCTCGCCGCCTGCGCGGTGGCCGCGCTCACCCGCTCGGCCGTCTCGCCGAGCGCCTCGCGGAGCACGCCGATCCGTACCGCCGCGTCAGGCGCCCCGAGCGCCTGCTCGAGCGGTCCGCATTCATCCGCTGCCCGTTCCAATGCTTCGTACATGCCGTTTCTCCCGTCAGTTGAGGTCCGGCGCGCCGTCCGCCGACGCGCCCGCAAACACGTGCTTCACGCCGTCCGGCGTCTCGATGTAGCGCACGTCGCCGATCTCGAGCATCCCCGAGTACGCGACGGGCACCGGTGCGCCGCCGGACTGGCGTGCATCGACGTCGATCGCGCGCACGTTCGGCCCGACGTCGGCGCGCACGCGCTCGACCGCCGCGCGTAGCTGCGCGATGTCCTGCACGACGCCCGACACCCGAAAGCGCCCCTGCCCCGCATACGCGACCGTCGCCCCCGACACGCCGAGCGATTCGCCGATGCTCTGCGCATCGTCCTGCGCGACGTCGTACTGGCGCTCGACGCGGTGCGCGGCGAGCCGGTCCAGCAGCTTGCGCGCGGCGAGGTCGTCGGCCGGCGTCGCGACCATCCCGGTGACCGCGATCATCGCGCCGCGCGGCGCCGTGTGCAGCTCCGCATAGCCCGCGCGCCGCAGCTCCGCGCCGATGCGCGTCGCGAGCGCGTCGGTACGCTCGACCGGGGGCGGCACGCCCGGATTGGCGCTCGCCAGCATGGCCCCCATCGCAAGCAGGCCGGCGACCAGCGCGCCGCCTGCCGCCGCGCACGCGGCGAGCTTGCGTTGCGCGCCCCGCCGCGCCGCATCGGCGCCAGGCGGCGGCGCCCACAAGGTTGCGAGCAGCTCGAGATCGCTCGGCCACTCGCCGTTCGCGGGCCCGACGCACAGCGCGGTCTCGCCGAACGGCACCGGCACGAAGTCGAGCATCAGGAGCGGCGAACCATCCGCGTCGAACGCATCGGCGGCCGCCTCGGCCGGCACGGGCGCCGCACGTCGTACGCAGGTTGCGCCCTGCGCATCGATCGACAGCAGCAGATCGCCGTCGCGCCAGTCGGTGATGCGAATCTCCGCGTCGTCGCCCGCGCCGATCCGGTGCTCGCCGGCATCGAGCGCGATTTCCGCACCGGCATGCAGGCCGGTCAGGATTCGCAGCAGCTTCATCGGTTGCTCCTTATCCGTGCGTCGTGTGTTTCATTTGCGTCGATCGAATCGGTCGCGATCGGTGCATCCGTTCGATCGCGCCGCATCGTTCGTCCATGCAGCCAGAATAGTTCGACGCGGCATCGGTGTTCGTCCGTCGCGCGAATTCGCCGCCGCATTTGCGAAGCGTCGCGTGCGCCGCGACGTTCACGCTCGCTGAGCGGCCAACACGCCCTGGTGCAACGTCTCGACGCTTGCATACGCGCGTGCGAGCTGCGCGTTCGTCGACGGACGCTCCGCGTTGAACACGATGAGCGGCAGCAGAAAATAATGCGTGCTCGCACGCTCGCTACGCGCGGCCGACGCGTCGCGCGGCGCACCGCCCACGCTTCGCATCGCGTCGAGCAGCAACTGCTTCACGCCGCTCCAGCCGATCGGCGTCCACGGCCCGGTGCGCAAGCGGGCGGCGAGCAGGTCCGCGTTGTGATTCAGCAGCGCGGCCGTGATGCGCGCGCCGGGTTCGGTATCGACGCGCCGGCCGAGCTGGAGCAGTATGTCGGCCCACAGATGCCGCAACGCATGCTCGCGCTCCATCGGGTCCGCGAGCGTATGCGCGACGTCGCGCAGCGCGCGCTGAGCGGGCACGGGCGCCGGACGCGCTCGCGACGCGCGCACGCGCGGCAGCGCGGCGACGTTCGCCGAATCGCCGTCGCGTTCGTCCTGCTCGCGCTGCTCCCGGCCGCCGCCCTGCCCGCCCGAATGCCGGTCGTGCTCGTCGTGCGGCGCGACGTGCGCGTGCGGCACCGTCGATTCCTCTCCCGCATCGGACGCTTCGCCCTGGCTGTCGGCGCGCCGGCGCCGCCGCGATCCCGCGGCGCCCGCCTTCGGACGCGGCTTCAGCTTCGCGAGCATCTGGCTGCGCGCGGCGAGCGCGGCCGCCTGATAGCCGTTCGAATACGTGAAGCGCGTGCCGTATTTGCCGTAGGTCGTCGCGGGGCGCGCGCGCACCGGCCGGCGTCGTCGCGGATCGGGCTTCGCCGCGTGGATGGTCTGCGCGATTGCGCGCGTGATGCGGCTCATGACGGCACCGCCGCCGCCAGCAACTGCTGCGCGAAATGCAGGATCTCGGCGGCCGCCCACGGCCCGGCGATCGCGACGGTCACCGTCACCGCAACCAGTTTCACGCCGTACGAGATGCTCTGCTCCTGCAGCGACGTGATCGCCTGCAGGAACGAGATCGCGAGCCCGGATGCGGCCGCGACGAGCACGACGGGCAGCGAGATGTAAAGACACAGCATCATGCCTTGCGAGGTGAGCCGGATCAGGTCATCGATTTCCATCGGACAAGCCTCCTCGGAATCGGGATCGGGATCGGGACATCAGGAATAGGTCAGCACGAGGCCGTGCACGAGCGTCGACCAGCCGTCCATCACGACGAACAGCATCAGCTTGAACGGGATCGCGACGTTGGTCGGCTGCACCTGGTTCATCCCCATCGACATCAGCACGTTCGCGATCACGAGATCGACGATGATGAACGCGATATAGAGGATGAAGCCGATGCGGAACGCGTCGGTCATCTGCGCGAGCGTGAACGCGGGCGCGAGCACGATCAGGTCGTCCTCGCGCAGTTGCGCGGCCGCGGCCTTCGGCCAGATCACCGATGCGGAGCGCAGGAAGAAGCGCTTCTCGCGCTCGCGCGAGTGCGCGGCGAGGAACTGGCGGAACGGCTCCTTCGCCGCGCCGAACGCCTGCAGCATCGCCTGCGTCGGCTGCGGCGACAGCGCCTGCCCCTGTAGCTGCTGCTGCGCGGCGAAACCGATCGGCGCCATGATGTACAGCGACACGAGGATCGCGATGCCGTTCAGCACCATGTTCGGCGGCACCTGCTGCACGCCGAGCGCGTTGCGCAGCAGGCCGAGCACGACGACGATCTTCGCGTACGACGTGACGACCATCGCGATGAACGGCACCATGCTCATCACGAGCACGGCGATCAGCAGGCCGGTGATGTCGTTAAACTGAACCATCGTCGCCCGCCATCCGATCGATCCGCACGCCGAGATGCGCGCCCACCGCGACGAGCCTGCCGCCGCCGATCGCCTGGCCGTATGCGACGAGCCGCACCGGCACGTCGCGCGCGGCGAGCGGCAGCTCGAGCACGTAGCCCGGCCGCAGCGCGGCCAGCTCGGCGATCGACAGCGACAGCGTGTCGATCTCGACGTGCACGGGCAGGTCGACGTCGCCGAGCGCGGCCGGCTCGGGCGCCGCGAGCGGCGCGTCGTCGTCCGGCGCGGCGTCCGGCAGGTCGCCCGCGACGATCGGCTCGTCGAGATCGTCGGCGGTGTCTGGTATTTCGGTCATCGTCATCGTGGTTCCCTCGATCAGAACGGTTGCATGCCATTGCGTCGCGCGACGCGCGCCCCACCACGCGTGCAGCGGGCCCGCCCGCGCGGCGCCGAGCGCGGCCGGCGCCATGTCCAGCAGCACGTCGCCCGGCCGCAGGCTGCGCAGCACCGACAGCGGCAGCGCACGCGAGCCGAGCCGCACGCGGCCGGGCAGGCGAATGCATGCGAGCAGGCTCGCCGTATCGCCCGTCCGCTCGCCGGCACGCGGCCGCGCGGCAACACGCCCGAGCGCGACGCGGAACTCGCGACCGAGCTGCTCAACGATCCGAAGGAGATCGCCGAGCACGTGATGCTGATCG
>NZ_JBNCAB010000121.1:0-15726 GCF_049805555.1 Burkholderia sp. DN3021
GCGGAGACGGCTGCCGGCGCGGCTGGCGCCGGCACGGCGGTGGCGCCCGGCCGGGTGCCGTCGCCCGCCCAGCTCAACAGCGGGCTCCTGACGCCGGCCCCCCCGCGCGTCGGGAACATGAGGACCCTGCGCAACCCCCGGTCGCTGAGCCCCGACAGCGACACGTAGGGGCTGTCGGCATTCGGCAGGACGTCCACCGTCCACGCGTCGGCATCGGGCGACGCGGCGGTGGCGAGACCGAACCACAGCCGGCCCGCGCCCGTGAAGCGCGCCAGCACCGCCGGCGGCACCATGAACACCGCTTCGCCGCGCGGGATCGCCAGCAGGCCGTCCTCGCGGCTGGTATAGAACGTCGACGACGTGCGGCCTTCCTTGCGCACGAACAGCGCGGGATCGGTGGCGATCACCAGTTCGGCGACGCACGGCGCGTGGCCGACGCGAATCGTGAAGCCCAGCATCGGGAAGCGGTCGGTCACGACCATGCGGTTGGGATGGAGTTGCGCTGCCATGTCGGGTCCTCAGCTCTGGTTTTGATCGGGCTCGTCGCGACGGCCGCCGAGCATCGGCTTGCTGCGCGCATCGATCGCGCGCTGTTCGAATTCCTGCGGGGGAAGAATCGCCAGATCCGGTTCCGGTTCGGCGATGTCGGCAATGTCGGGGATGTCGTGGTGCGTCGCTTCGAACTGGGCGATCGAGCGCGCGAGCAACTGCGCCAGCAGCTTGGCGTGAACCGGGCTGACCGCGATGCGGCTCATCAACTGGACGTTGCCGGACTGCGGCTCGACCTGTCCGGCATCGATCAGGAACTCGAACGCGTTATGCCCGACCTCGAAATAATTCGCATAACTGGCAAGCAGCGGCCGTGGCTGGCCGGCCGGCTGCGCCGGGTCCGGCGGGGCGTCCTGGAGTGGCTCGATGACGTGCACGACGGCCTCCTTGCATGGCGACGGGCGGTCTGTCCGTCGATCTTCGCAAGGAGCGGGCCAACCCGCGCGCGCTGACGCAAGCGCATGATTTGCCGTGGAATTTCCCGGTCGGACCGGAATGCGTGAAGGCTGCCGGGCTGTACCATGTGACAGCCGCGCTGTCACACTGATGCAGTGTTGCCGCCGTCCAGGTTGTACTTGGCCAGCTTGCGGTACAGCGTCATGCGCGACCAGTTCATCTGGCGCGCCGCTTCCATCTTGTTCCAGTTGGTCTGGCGCAGCACCGAGACCAGCCGCTCGCGCTCATGTTCGCCGGCGGAAAAGTCCTGCACGAACAGGCGGCGAAACGCCGGCGGCAGGTCGCCCAGCCCGAACGGACGCCCTTCCGGCGCATCGATGAACAACGCCTCGACCAGGTTGCGCAGCTCGCGCACGTTGCCCGGCCACCGGTAGTGCCGCATGCATTCGAGCAACGCCGGATCGGGCCGCCCCACCCGCATCGCACGCCGCTGGTTGTGCTCGGCGACGAAGTGATCGACGATCGACGCGATGTCCTCGGGCCGTTCCCGCAGCGGCGGTATCTCGATGCGCGCGACGTTCAGGCGATAGAACAGATCGGGGCGGAAACGGCGTTCGGCGACCAGGTCCTCCAGTCTTTCGTTGCTGGCGGCCACGATCCGGACGTCGACCGCGCGTCGGCGCAGCGAGCCGACCGGCATCACCGTGCGGTCTTCGAGCAGGCGCAGCAGCTTGGCCTGGACGGCGGGCGGCATCTCGCTGATTTCGTCGAGAAACAGCGTGCCGCCGTCGGCCTCGACGAAGCGGCCGGGAAACGCGTTCTGCGCGCTGGTGAAAGCGCCGCGCTCGTGGCCGAACATCTCGGATTCGAACAGGCTGTCGGGCACGGCGGCGCAGTTGACCGCGATGAACGGCTTGCCGGTGCGGGCGCTGAGGCGATGGACGGCGGCGGCGACGCGCTCCTTGCCGGTGCCGGTTTCGCCGGTCACCAGCACCGTCGTATCGGTCTGCGCGACCTTCGCCAGATAGCGGCGCAGGTCGGTCATCGCGGGGCTCGAGCCATGCAGCCCGAGCGACGTCGCCTGAATGCTTCCGGTCGTGCTCATGCGCGCGCCGTTCGGCTAGCAAACCGCTGACGGGTTATGCGCAGCCCCGATTTTCATCGCCACTTTCCCCCCGCTGGATATTGAGGAACAAGGCAACCATCCTCGATGGCGATTGTCGGCACGCGTTTAATTAGTACTTGGCGATGCGTATTGAATGGAATGGATAACCGCGTGTCCCGGCGCCGGCTGATAATCAGTGTAGTGTCATTATCGATATTCGTACAACCTGCCGACTACCGGCGCCTGCGCACGAAATGCCGGCCGCCAATGCGCCGGCGCAAAAAGCGAATAGGCCATTTCACGCTTTTTTCATAACGGGATCGAATGCGACGAGCCCCGACGTTTCTTCGTGAATGGCGCAGTAGATCCGCGAAACGGCGCGCTGCATGGACGGGTGGCCGTCGCGTCGTATCCGGAAAGCAGCGCATCGCCGGCCCGATGTTCCGGAGCAATCGCGTTCGTACGTCTTCGTCCTGAAAATCCAGTGCCATCGGCCAGCCCCTGACTGACGCGAAGTCGGCAGAATTGTCAGGATTCCTGCACGGCAACCCCGCCTCAGAAATTGTGGGCCAATCCGATCATGAACATGTCCTGGTCCGTGTTGTTGCCGGTCGCGACACGGTTGAAGCGAAGATTCGCAGTCCAGTCCTTGGTAAATTCATAGCCGATCTGCGCGCTGAAAAGCGCAGCAAGCTTCATCCGGTCAGACGGCGCACTCTTGTCGTATGCAAGATAGGGGCCGATTCCGGCACTGAGACTCCATCTGCTCAAGATCGGCGCAACGTACCAGAATTGGGCTGCGACGCCCCTTCTGGCAGCGACGTCGTTGACGCCCTCGTAAACGAAGCTTGCCGAATATGCCCAGGCATTGCCGATCGGCCGTTTGAGTTCGACCAGGTAACCCTTCTGGATCGGAACCCTCGGCCGGTTCGTTTGCGAGGTTCCGGTCCAGACGCTCAGCTGAGTCCTGCCGTCGGAAAGCGACGGATGAGGGTCGCCGCCGAATCCCGAGCCGATGCCGAACAGCACCGCATCGGATGAGTGGCCGCCCGCCATCTGAACACGGTTGTACTGCACCTTGAGGTAGATGCCATTGGGCGTGAGCTCGTAACGCAACGCAGCCGACGCGCGGATCCCGAGACGCTTTTCGTTGCGCGCCTCATCACCGACGTGTGTCGTATTCATGCTGAAATACGGGCCCGCCGCAAACTCGAGCGCCGCCCTCCCGCCAAGCGGCAAGCGCGCCGCGCCGAGCAGCGCGAAACCGTCGCGATGGTTGTCCGTCGGATGGCCTTCGTTCAGGTAGGCGACGAAAACCGACGCGTAATCGTTCAGTGCCTGGCCAAAGCCGATTTCGTAAGCGCGCCAGTGCATGTTGCCGCCCTCGCTCGCACGGCCATTACCATAAACGGCGTACGCGTCGAGTGTGCGTTGCCCCGGGCCGAGCCCACTCGACGGGCTCGGCGCGCCTTCGTCGGCATTCACAAAACCCGCAGCAGCCAAGCCAACGGCGGCGGCGAAAGCAAAACGGAAGCGAACATCAGCGTGTTTTCCCATTCCGGCACGCTCCAGCAATAACAATGGCAACAGACCAGAGGATCGGATCGCGCCGCGATCTGCAGGCGCCGGTACCCCTGACGCCTTATCGCGCTAGCCGCGAGCGTTCACGCCTGGCCACCTCTCCAACGACAGTCAGCCATTACCACCTGGTGGCCTGTGCTGCCGGCTCGACAGCGCGCCTGATGGATGTCGAGCTTGCTTTGGGCGGCCTGGACCGCCTGTTGGCCGGTTCGTTGCCGTGTTTCGCAAAGCTCGACTGGCGGCAATCGCCAAATCCAGCGCCGCGCCGGCGGGCGCACTTTTCGCGACGTCCGCCACCAGCGTCCTGACTAATCGATTCGCATTTACCGGATCGCCTTTTCCAGACACCGCGAGCAATCACGCAGCGTATGGCCGTCACGTGCCGGCGGCGAGACGCGGGCCCGCGCCAAGCGGAGTGAACTCGGCTTCAGGCCGTGGCGACGGCAGCGCGTGTACCCACGGATCGATGCCCTGCTGCTGCACTTCTTCTAGAAACGCAACGCGCGTGCTCCAGTAGCTTGCTCGCAATTTCGCATCGATGACACGCTGCTCGGCAGCGAACAATTCCATGCGAGCAGTCACCAGCATCGACGCGGCGGTTTTTTCCGGCGTCGGGGCGTGACGCATCGCCCAACGGCTGATCCAGTTCACCATGCTGCCCCCCCGTGAAAACGAACGGACCCGGATCGGGCAATCGCGATCGGCCGCGCGCCTGTCTCGATGCAACGCGGCCGCCACCAAACGTCACCCCCCAGGTTCCAGACGCCATCGACACCCCCTATCGATGGCGATCGCCGCGGCATGCGCGCGCGGTTTACCTATCCTATGAATACTTTCCGGTTTGCGCGATACGGGTTTGCATCCTTCGACACGTTTCATTCTTGAATCCGTGCATCGCACATGCAACTGTTCATTTCTATAAGCAATCGAATTTTTTTGCAACGGAGGAACGGGCCGCGCATCGTCGATCGTGCGCGCACTGGCATTGCGGTGGCGCATTGCCGCTGCCTGGCATGCCGCAAGGGGCTGCGATGGCGACCGTGCGGGTGCCGGGAGCCGATACCGGCGCGGCTTTTCGTTCCGGCCCTTGAGATTCGATTTCCATCGTCCGGGTGCGGACGCCTAAATCGCCCCACCCCGTATCGCGCGTTATCGCACGCGCTGGCCCCACGCCGCACGAATCCCCGCGATTCCGTCACCCCGCCCGACGCGCAGTCCGCGCCGGCTCACGCGACGGCATCTCGACCGCAGATTGCATGAACCGCTGATCGACCGTCGCGGAGATGCGCTGCGCCGTTTCGCACAGCGCGATGCCGATCTGCCTGATCGACATCGCCCCGGCTTCTCCCGAGAGCGCCAGGTATGGGCAAGCGAGGATCGCGATTGCCGAGCCCGACTTGTCGACGATCGGCGTTGCGATATCCGTGATGCCGGGAATGCGCTCGTTCGGGCGGCAGATATGGCCGTCGCCCCGATGGGCCGGCAATGCGCCATCGCTACGCCGCTGGCTCCACGACTCGACATCGTGCCCGATGTTCCGGAGCAAACGGGTTCGCACGTCTTCGTCCTGAAAAGCCAGGTACATCTCTCCCACGGCACTGCCGTGCAGCGGAACGCGCGTGCCGACCCGGACCGCGAGGTTCCATTCCGTTTCAGCGCTGGCCGTTGCGATGACAACCATCGTGTCGCCGTCGAATACCGTCAGGTAGCACGACTGGACAGTCTGCAATGCGAACTGCTGCAGGAGCGGCGTGACCAGCGCGCCGAGCGATCGTGTCGGCGCATGATGCTGTCCGAGAAAATACAGCTTCATGGTCAGCGCGTAACGGTCGTAACGATCCACCCTGTAGATGTATCCCCGCTCCTCGAGCACCTGCATCATCCGATACAGTTCGCTCCGGCTGCGCTTCAGTGCGCGACAAATGTCCGCCTGCGCCATGCCGAACTGGCGATCGACGAGCAACTCGAGAATATCGAGGCCCTTCTCGAGCGCCGGCGCACGATAATGCGCTTTTTTCTTGAGCCCCGAACTGTGGGGATCAACCGGATCTTCGTTTGGATTCCGCATGTGAAACGATGCCTCTGGAATTCAGCTCACTTGAGTCACGCCGGCATGATCGCGCGCGTCATGCCGCGCTGCTGCGAATGCGGGAAAAATATCGCGGAAACCGCTCACGAAGGCCGGATCGCATGGATCACGCCGCGCAGGTTTCTGGATGACGCCTCCGTTACGCGCGGCAGCGCGGCGCGCACCTGATTGCGCAGTTGCGGAAGCGCCGACACGAACCGGTCCAGTACCGCCGCCAGATGCGTGGCGCGCATCGCGTCCTCGGGCTTCAGCAAGAAGCTCTCCGGCAGACCGAAATGACTGAAGAGCCCCTGGAACTTGTCCTGGTAGGTCAGCGCGGCGACCGGCACACCCATGCCAAGACTGGCGATCGCGAGATGCATGCGCCCGGTGACCACGCCGTCCACCTGCCCTGAAATGGCCTTCAGCTCCGCCGCCGACATCCTGGTGCGCGGGTAGCAAAGCCGCTCGCCCATCGTCGCGGCCAATGCGTGATGCAGCGGCTCGAGACAGGTATCGTCGCCGTCCCGGCCGCGATAGTCGTGGGACAGCAGCACGATGCTGATCCGATGAAGCTTCGCGAGTTCGCGAATGGCTTCCTGTGCCGACGCGACCAGCGCAGCGATATCGTCGTCGCTGGCCCGGCGGATCAGCATCGGGTGAAGGTTGAATGCGATCACGACATCGCCCGCCGCGCGGCGAGACTCGGCCCACGCGGCCGTGCCCCTGACGCAATCGGACGAATCGTCCGGCTGAAGCATGAAGGCGGAATCCGCCACGAGCTCCGCGCTCGCCGAACTGAAATGCCTGAATCGATCGAGCGAAACGCCGTCGCGAACATTGACCAGCAGCCGCGCGTCGATCCGATCGAATGCATGCCGCAACGGCATGTACGGCAAGCGATTGAAGCTGAAGCCGAGAATCGTGCCGTGCACGCCGCGCCTGACCAGCAGATCCGCGGTTGCCAGCAACCTCAGCGACGTAATCGGCGAATAGTAGCCGTCCATCACGTCGGCGCCGATGACGACCACCGCGCTGGGTCGCAGCGCGGCAAGCCGTTCGACCGTGTCCGTCAGGCGCCATGGCTCGTTCCATGCGTCGACCGCATGCAAACCGAGCTGCGTCGCCGCGTCTGCTGCCGCAGGCGTGGCCGTGACGACCGACACCTTCAACGCGCCGTTCGCCTGCCGCAACCGCTCGACGACCGCGCGCAGCATCGCTTCATCGCCTTTCGAGCCGACCAGCGTCCACGGATCGCCCGGCAGGATCAGCAGATGGGCGCCGGATGCGCCGTCGTCGCCCGTGACGCGCCGCGCGGCCTCACGACGCCATTGCATGGTCAATCGCTTGACATACAACCACACGCGAAGCCGCTGCTTCAGATCGGCCAGTTTCGACATGTTCGGTTCCCCTGAATGATTCGGTGGTTTCGACGGATGCATCCGTCAGGCCGGTGCGGCGACGGGCGGCCGCCGCCGGAGCGTCTCGCGAAGCACGCGAAGCTGCGCGTCGTGCCAGGCTCGCGCGGAATCGCGCGCCGCCGCACCCTCGGCGATACGATGCGCGCGGTCCGTCGCGAGCCGGACGACCGCATCCGAAAAGCCCTGCGGATCGCCGTCGCGCACGACGGTCACCCCGTGCAGGTCATGCTCGCCGAGGCCACGCGCGCCCGTCCGGGTGCTGACGATCGGCACGCCGAGCGCCATGCTTTCGAGCAGCTTGATGTTGATGCCGGTGCCGAGCAGCATCGGATTGATCGAGATCGGTGCGATGGCGAATGCGTCGCCCAGCTCGGCGACGGGGCCGCGCTTGACGATATGCGGCCCGTCAGGGACGGCCGCGGCAATCGTGCCGGCGAGATGCAGGCGAAACTCCGGCAGCCGGGCCACGATATGCGGCAGGATCTCGTCGACGAAGTATTTGACGGCGTCGCGATTCGGCTGGTTGTCGCTGCCGAGGAAAGTCGCGTCGGCATGCGCGGCACAGTCCACCTGTGGCGGAAACGCGAGCAGATGACTCAGTACCGCGACCGCCGGGGTGTCGCCGCTGCCGAGACGCGCCGCCAGCAGGTCGCCTTCCTCGGCCTGGATGGCCAGCGCGACATGCGCGCGGCGCAATCCGTCGCACTCCCGTTGCGGCGGAATCGAAAACATGTAGCGCTTCGCGCCGGGACGGCCGATGAACGGCACATGCCGGTCCGCAAAGATGTCGTGCGTATCGATGACCTTGACCACCGTATCGGGAAACGCATCGAGCGCGCGCGAATAGAACACATATTCGACGAACACGGCATCGAATGCATGGCGGTGCTGCAGCGCGCGCAACTGCCCGGTAAAGCGCTCGCTGAATAATTCGTCGAGCCCCGTGTAGTACGCATGCCGGCTGCCGGCCGCTTTCGCGGCGAGACGACGCGCCAGCCAGGCCACCCGCTTGGCGCGATACAGCGCCAGCGCGAGGCCCGCGCGGCGCAATATCGACACGCGGTCGGCACCGAACTCCCGGCGATGCGCGTCAAGGTCCATGCCGCCCGTCTGGCGCGATTCCAGATAGACGAAATGCACGTCGCAGCCGAGCGATTTGACCGCCCGCGCGAGATTCAACACGCGACTGCGATTGCCGGCATTGACGGGAAACAGCGGAATGGGCGAAACGATGGCAACTTTCATGAGGCGTTCCCTTTGAGCGGAACCGACGGCAGCGTGCCGCCCGGCGCACCATGACGAATGGCGATGAAGGTGCCGACGCGCACGGACTGCCCTCGCGCGAATCCGACTCCGTGGACGTAAATGCCCTTCTCGTGATCGGCGTCATACGCAAACGGGCCGCCCGGGATGGGCAGCCACCCGAATCGCGCGTCGTCGAGCGTGCGCGCCGGCGTGTCGGTGCGCAGCGTCATCGGCGGGTAGGCGCCCACCCGCACGGCCGCAGCGTCAGCACCACCCGCAGCGCCGCCTTCCGGCACACGCACCGACGCGTAGAGATCCCAGCGCCCGTCGCGCGGCAGCTTGTCGAGCTTGAGCTGGATTGCCCAGACGCCGGAATCGCCGCGTATCGCTATCGCGGCGCCGTCGAGCGCCGCGGGGTCGGCCACCACGCGCGCGCTGTCGTAAAGATTCACGCGCGAAACATCGATCGCTCGCCAGTCGCTGTCGGCGAGGCCCGCCACGAGCGGCGGCGCGACGACGGGATGGCGGTCGAGATCGAGCAATGCGCCGAGTGCCGCGAGATTGCCGCTTTGCCGATACTGACGAACGCCCGCAGCCGAGATCGCCGCGTCGAAACGCGCGCGCCGCCCGCGGATATCGAGGTCCCAGCCTTCCTGCGCGGCGCGCGCCGCGTAGCGGTCGCGCAGCGCCAGGATCACGAAATCGAGCGGCATGCGCGCCTGGCGAACGCGCGCGCTACGCACGGCATCGCCGTCGACGGCACGGGCGGCCGCATCGAAATCCCGCTCCGACTCGCGGACGAAGTCGTACGTGTACATCGACATGCCAACCGGCGTCTGTTCGGCCAGCACGTCGCCGCTCGCGCGCAGCGCGGCATGCATGCGATCGATGTAGCGGACGACGGCCGGGGCAGCCGCGCCGTAATAGGCGTCGCAATATTCGCGCACGAGCGTGCGCGGGTCCGCGGTCGGCGTCCAGAGCAGCCGGGCGATCAACCACACGCGCAGGCTCGCGAATTCGCCGCCGCGCGACTGCCAGTCGCCTTCCGCGAAGTAGCCGTCGACGCTCGGCAACGTGGCGAGCCACGCGATGCTGCGGCCGATCGGATAGAGATTCGGCGTCGGCTGGAGGTAGCCGCCGAAGTTCACGACGTGATCCCACACGGTGACGTGCCGCGCGATGTCGCTCCATTTGCGCAGACCGTCGCGCAGCGATGCGTTGCGGTCCTCGTTCAGCGCGACGCCGTAGTCGACCTGGATCGTCATCGGATACACGCGAACGTAATCCGGAACCTGCATGCCGTCCGGCGGCGTGAAGCCCCAGTGATAGGCCGGCATCGCGAAACGCGCGCCGGGAACCTCCTGCCGGACCCGCGCCGCCACGTCCCGCACCATATCGAGAAACGCCGCCGACGGCGCACCGCCGTGCGCGTCGGCAAACGCGCGGCTGGCTGCATCCAGATCCCAGCCCCAGTCCATGTCGCGGATGCCGAACCAGATGCGGCTCGGGTCGGGTTGCCGCTTCAGGCGCTTCGCGATCCCGGCCGCCATCGCGGCGCGGACGTCGGCCGACATCATCGCGAGTTGCCCGCCGGCATACCAGTCGGGATGCGCGGCCGCATACCGGTCACGCGGCACGAGCGTCCAGAAATCCGCATCGCCGCCCCGCGCGAGCCAGCTGCGATCCCACATGTCGATACCGGGCGGGGAAGCGCGATACGACGTGCCGTGCGACTCGCCGTTCAGCAGGTTGTGCGCGCGGAACGGCTTGTCCTCCCCTTCCGCGCTCAACACCTCCCGATACGCGAAGCGCGGAACCTGCCGGACGGGTGTCGTGTCGACGCGCAACTCGGCCTGTTGCGGCACCTCGGTCGCATCGGGCGCGAGCCACTTCACGCCGAGCTTGCGGTCGAGCCACCAGTACGCGCCGAACAGCGTGCCGCGCGGGGTGTCGCCGGCCACGACGAGGTCGTCGCCGCTGCGGCAGACGACGAAGCCGTCGCTGCCCAGCGGCGCCGCGTGTGCCGACCGGCATCGTTCCGCCGCATGCTCGCCGCCGACGACAATGGCCGGCGTCCGGTCTTGCCCGTCGTCCGACACGGCGAACGACGCGCCGCTGATCCGCGACAGGTAGTCGGCAATCTCGTCCGCCGCATGTCGCGTCACGGCATCCGTCGCACCGGCGCGCACGATGTAGCGGGCGATGCCACCCTGCGCGAGCAGCACGCGCGGCGCCGACACCGGCGGCCTTCCGGCGACGACGTTCGCGTCGTGCGGCGGCCGCACCGGCTGCGCGCAAGCGCCGCCGCGCGCGGCCATCGCGCACAACGCGACAGCCGCGGCACGCGCGACGACACGAACCGGCGCGGCAGGCCTCATTGCCGTGCGATCCGCGAGACGCCGGGCGGCAACGACAGCGGCACGTGGAACTTGCGGTAGAACCGCCACAGGCTGCGCAGATGATGCCGCCCCGCTCGCGACACGGGGCTCGCCGCCGACTGTCGTTGATGATCGTGCACGAGCGTGACGCCCGGCATGCCGAGCACCCGATAGCCGGCCAGCCAGGTCCGCGCGCACAGATCGACATCCTCCATGTACAGGAAATACGATTCGTCCATGCCGCCGAGCGACTCGAACAGGTCGCGCCGCACGACGAATCCCGTTCCCATCACCCATTCGGCATCGAACGGGTTGCCGCACGACCATGCATCGATCATCAGGTGCTGGTCCATCCGCGCGCGAAAGCGGCCCGAGCGGCCGAGCGCGGTGCGTCGCGCGACGATGTCGAGCCAGCTGTAGAACCGTCGCGCCGAATACTGGCGCCGGCCGTCGGGGTACTGCAGGTCGAGCCCGACGAGCCCGGCCTCCGGCCGTGTCTCGAACAGCTCCAGCACTTTCGCCAGCCCGTTCTCGCTGAAACGCGTATCGGGATTGACCACCAGCACGTAGTCGCGCCGGCAGGCCGCCATGCCGAAGTTCACGCCGGAGCCGAAGCCGCGATTGCAGGCGGCGCGCAGCAGCCTGACGCCGCGCGGCAACGCGTGCCGCAACCGCGTGTACGAGTCGTCCGGCGACGCATTCTCGACGACGACGATGTCGTCGGCGAGTGCGACGCGCAACGACGTCAATGACGCCACGCATCGTATCGTCAGGTCGGGCGTGCCGTAATTGACGACGATGACGCTGATTCTTCCTTCGGTTTCCATCGTGATACCCCGCGCCGTGGTGGATTGTGTCGGCCGGTTTGCCCGGCTCTGTTCGTTGCCGTGCGCGTCATGCCGACGCGCCGACCTGCTCGACGAGCCGCCAGAACGTGCGCGCCGATGTGTCCCAGTCGAACCGGCGGGTCTGCTCCCGGCCTCGCGCGACGAGCGCGTCCCGCCACACGGCCTCGGTGCCGAGCCGGCGCATGGCGGCCGCGATGTCGACGACCGACAACGGGTCGACGAGCATCGCGGCGGTACCCGCCACTTCCGGCATCGCCGACACGCTCGAGGTCAGCACGGGTACGTCGGATGCCATCGCCTCGAGGATCGGCAGGCCGAAACCTTCGTACTGCGACACGAAAGCGACGAACAGCGCGCCTCGATACAGTTTCGGCATCGCATCGTTCGGCAATACCCCCGCGAACACGAGGCCGTCCGCGCATCGGTGCCGCGCGGCGTGCGCAAGCAGCGCCGGGTCGGGGTTGCCGGTCAGCATCAGACGCACGCCGAGCGACAACAGCCCGCTCGCGCCGAATGCCTCGATCAACCGATGCAGGTTCTTGTAATTGCGCCGGTTGCCCGGATAGAGCACGTACGGAAACGGATAGTCGAGCGTGTCGCGGTTGCGCCGGTATGCAGCGTCGGTCCCGTTGTGGATCACGTGAACGCGATCCGGCGGCATGCCCGACCAGCGGAGGAATTCGTCGCGCGTGAACTCGGACACGCAGACGATCGCGGTGCAACGCCGGTACAGCGGCCGAAGCACCGTGTCGTAGTAGAAGCGGTGCGCGCGCGTGTAGAAGTGGCGATGCGTGAGGTCGTGCACCACGACGATCGACGGGAAATCGGGCAACGCGGCCGGGACGAACCCGGGATTCCAGAACACGGCGTTGCGGGCCGGCAGCCGCCTCAGCGCGCGGCTCAACGCGAGCGGCGACAGCGGGTGCGCGACACCGCCGCCGACCGGCAGCGGATCGATGCGGACGGTCGACGGCGCGCGCTCGGCATAGGCCGTCATCACGTTGTGGATGCCGGTTCCGACCGGCCAGCGCGTGTCGGCGTAGACCGTGAGGGGCGCGCGCTCGGCATGCTCGGCGCGGTCGGTGCATTCGGTCGAAGCGGCGAAGATCGTGCTCATCGTTCAATCCATCCAGCCAAGCAGTCGATGCGACGCGGCAATCCAGTAGTACTTCGCACGCCGGGGATTGCGGCGCACGCATGACAGCAGGCAGCCGGCGACAGGCCGCGCGATCATGTAAAGGACGTAGGCGAGCGGATAGCGATTGATGCGCAGCACATGCCCGAACCCGCGGTTGTAGCGCCGGCCGCGCGCATAGGCCTGCTCGTCGAGCACGGCGAGCGGCTCGGGATGATGGACACGCAGATGCGGGTCGTAGTCGATCCGGCACCCCGCCTGCAGCGCGCGCACCAGAAAGTCGACTTCTTCCCCCGCTCCCCAGCGCGTGGTCGCACCCACGCCGAGGTCCACGTCGAACTGCCCCGCCGCATGCACGGCGGACCGGCGCAGGAAGATCGTGTACGACGTCGCGCACACCCACACGTTGAAGCGGTTGACGGTCTGCCCCGAGGTCGCCCACCGTCCTTGCGACGGCCGGCCCGCGGCGTCGACGCTCATGCCCGTCACGCCGTCCAGCATCCGGTCGGCGGACAAGCGCGCCGCGACCGCATGGAGCGTCCCGGGCCGATACCAGCAATCGTCGTCGGGGAACCCGACCACGTCGCCCGTCACGGCCTTCAGGCCGACGTTCGTCGCCCGCGACTTGCCCTTGTCGGATCTCAGATGGACGATCGTCAGCCGGTCGCGATACCGGTCGACGATCCGCTCGACCCGGTCGTCCGGGTTCTGGTCGACGACGATCACTTCGAGGTCGGCGTAGGCCTGCCGCAGCAGCGAATCGAACATGCGCTCGATCTCGTCGCTACGGCCGAGCGTCGCCATGATGAGAGAGAATTTCATCGCGTAGGTCCGGACGGGAAAATGGATCGGGGCCGCAAGACGCGCGGCGCCGCGCGCGCTTTCCGGCGTGCCGTCCGCGGAACGAATGCGAACGACGCGAGATAGCCGACGAACAGGTATGTCGTTTCGCTCTGGTGCATCGGGTTGATCAGCGACCATGCCGCGATCGGCGCGAGCAACACCATCGCGCGCCGGCCCTGGCCGAGGCCCGCAAAGAACACCGCCCATGCGAGCAGCCCGATCGGGCCGGCGACCAGCATCAGATCCAGCGGCGCGCAAAACACGGCGCTCGTGCCCTCGCCGAGCCCGCGGACGGCGACGGCCGAGTGCGAGAAGTAATGCTCGACGAAGCCGAAGCCGTGACCGATCCAGTCGCGGCCGACCAGCTTGATCGATTCCGTGAAGGCAAGCCCGCGCTCCTGTTGCAGCCGGACCTGAAGCTGGTCGCCGGTCAGTTCGCGCGTGAACATGTACAGATAGAACGCTGCCCCGGCGGCCATCGTCAGCACTTTCGCGAAGAAATAGCCGCGCACCTGCAGCAGGATCACGATCCCGCACGCGATCAGCACCGTCTTCGATTCGCTCAGCAGCGTCACGACGAGTGCGAGCGCAACGAACTTCACGACGTCGGGAATGTGGCGCCGCGACTGCAGGAAACACGCGTAGGCGGTCAGGAAGAAAAACGCCGCGAACCAGTTGCGCTCCTTGAACGAACCGTGAACCGCGTTCTGCATGAAGTCGACTTTTTCGTACAGCACCGGCACGTTGAAATACTGCAGCGCGTACTGGAACGCCAGGAACGCCGCGATCGCGACATAGCCGAACGGCAACGGCCGCGTGCGTGCCCGCGCGCCGTAATAGCGGCCGATCAAATAGAACGCCGGCATCACGAACACGAATTTCACGATCTGCTCGGCCGCCTTGAAGCGCGGATAGCCGGACAGGAAGGTCGTCGACAGCGCGACGCCGACGAACAACGCAAAGGCCCAGATTTCCCACGCGCCGACGGGGATCCGGCGCCGCACCAGCAGCACCGGCAGCACGAGCACCGCGAACATCTGGCCCAGTTGCGCGCCGCCGATCTTCAGGAACTGGATCGAACTCAGCAGCAGCAATACGAGCAAGACCGCGTCCGCGAGATCGAAGCGCACCTGCGGCCCGATCGTCGATACGCCGGACGACGACGCGCGTTGCCGCGGCACCTGCGGCGCGAGGCGGTTCATGTCCGGTTCCTCGCATCGCGCAATGCGCTCAGCATCGCCACGGTTTGCCGGGCGGCCTGACGACGCAATATCCAGGTCGCGCCGGCATAAGCGGCGCCGAAGCAAACGACCTGAAGCGGCAACCTGACGAGAGCCGATACGCCACCGAGATACGCGCCAAGCCGCGATACGGTCAGCGCGCAGCCAAGCGCAATCAGATACGGCGGCACCAGCCGCCCCAGCAAGCGGCGGGGATCGATCGACAGCTCGACGACGACGGCGCCGAAGCTGAGCGGCGTGATGCACAGCACGGCGCCGACATACAGCCACGCCAGCCCCGCGACGTCGTGCGACGGCAGGCAGACCATCGCGCCCAGCACCAGGACGAGCTTGACGACCGTCAGCCACATCGCGACGTTCGGCCGGCCGCGCGCGGACAGGAATGCGCCGTTGATGAACTGGACGGTCTGAATCGCGCCGAGCCCCATCAGCGGCGTCATGATCGCGGCGCTGTCGGCCCAGCGCGCACCGAACAGCACGATCGTGATGTCGCGGCTCGACACGGCCATCAGCACGAACAGCGGCGCCGCGGCCATCGCGGCCAGCCCCGTGACGTCGACGTAGGTGGCCGCCATTTTCCCGGCGTCGTGCGCGACACGCGACAGCACCGCGAGCGCGACGTCGGTCGCGGCGCGGCACAGCAGTTCCAGCGCCGTCTGATAGAGCTTCGCCCCGATCGCGTAGATGCCCAGCCCGGCCGCGCCGTACAGCGCGACGACGATCAGGTCCACCGTTCGCGTCGCGCACCAGTCGATCAGCCTCGACGCGACGACGTGCCCGCCGAAGCGCGCGATCGGCCAGAACGTCGACGCGTTGCGGGGGGCGCGCGGGCCCCCCCCCCCGCCGCGGCCCCCCCCCCCCCCCCCCGCGACGCTGTGCCTGACGGCCGGCTGCATCACCGCGGGTTCGCTCGCGG
>NZ_JBNCAB010000122.1:0-15366 GCF_049805555.1 Burkholderia sp. DN3021
CGGCCGTGCTGCTCGTCGTGCTGGCCGCCGGGCTCGTGCTGGCCGCGGCGACGACCGAGCGCGGCACGCGGCTCGCGTGGCAGGTGGCCGGGCGCGTGCTCGGCGCACGGCTCGCGGGCACGCTCGAAGGCGGCTCGCTTGCGACCGGCGTGCGGTTGCGCGGCTTCGCGTGGACGAGCCCCGACGGCACCGGCACCGAGGTCCGCATCGACCGGCTCGACGGCCGCTGGGCATTGACCCGCGCGCCGTGGCGGCTATCCATCGCCTATCTTCGCGCGGGCACGATCGACGTGCGGATCGCACCGGGCCCGTCGACGCCGAGCACGACGCCGCAGGACCTCAGCCTGCCGCTGCAGTTGCGGATCGACGATCTGCGCGTCGATCACCTCGCGATTCACGACGGCGGATCGACGACGCAGCTCGACCGCCTCGCGCTGAACGGCCGCAGCGACGGCCGTCATCATGAACTCGTGCTCGATAGCGTCGATACGCCGTACGGCGCGCTGACCGCGCGCGCGAAGCTCGACGGCGTGAAGCCGTTCGCGCTGACGGGCGAAGCCACCTACGCGGGCAAGCTGTCCGACGAGCCGGTCGACGCGCGGGCCCGCGTGTCGGGCTCGCTCGAGGCGCTCGTCGCGGACGTCGATGCGAGCGGGATGAAGCTGAGCGGGCGCGCGCACGTCGAGGCCGCGCCGTTCGGCGCGGTGCCGCTCACGCGCGCGTCGCTCGCGTTCGATCACGTGAACCCGCAGGCGCTCGCACCCGGCGCGCCGGCCGCCGATCTCGCGGTGCGCGCGGAGCTCGCGCCCGTGACCGCGCCGGCCGGCGCTGCACCCGCCAAGGGGTTCGCGGTGACGGGCCCCGTGTCGATCGTCAACGCGAAGCCCGGCACGCTCGTCGATCACCTGCTGCCGGTGATCGACGCGCACGCGAACGTGCATCTCGACGCGCACGCGCAGCGGATCGACGATCTCGCGCTGAAGCTGATCCGCGACGGCAGCGTGACGGGCAGCGGCACGCTGACGGGCGGCAAGGGCCGCTTCGACCTGAAGGTCGCGAACCTCGACCTGAACGCATTCGTCGCCGAGTTGCGGCCGATGCGCCTGGGCGGCCCGCTCGGCGTGACGCTCGCGGGCGACGTGACGACCGTCGATTTCGACCTGAACGACCCGAAGCTCGCGCTCGGCGCGCGCGCGAAGGTCGCGCTGACGCCGCAGCAGACCGTGCTGACCGACGCGCGCGTGACTGCGGCCAAGGGTCGTATCGACCTGACGGGCGTGTTTCGCCACGACGCGCACTCGAGCTACGACGCGAAGGCGACGCTGACGGCGTTCGATCCGCTGCTGCTCGCCGCGATGAGCGCGCCGAAGGCCGGCGGCGGCAAGGCGGCCGCCAAGGCAAAGGCGCCGGCCAGGCGCGGCGAGACGCGCGTGTCGGGCACGCTGACCGCGTCGGGCGCGTTTGCGCCGCAGGTGTCGACGAAGGCGACCTTCAAGCTCGGCGACAGCCTGTACGACGGCGTGCCGTTGACCGGCGCCGGCGTCGTGCAACTCGCCGGCTCGCGAATCCTGCCGAGCAACGCAAGCCTGTCGATCGCAGGCAACCACGTCGATTTGCGCGGCAGCTTCGGCGCGCCCGGCGACCGGCTGCGCTTCGTCGTCGACGCGCCGCAGCTCGACCGGCTCGGTTTCGGCGTGGAAGGGCTCGTGCAGGCGCAGGGCGACCTGACCGGCAGCTTCGCGCACCCGAACGTGACGGCCACCTACAAGGCCGAGCGCGTCGTCGTCGGATCGAACCGGATCGGCGCCGCGCAAGGCCGCGCGGACATCCGCGACGGCGCGCACGGCGCACTCGTGTTCACGGCCGACGCGACCGACATCGCGCTCGGCTCGCTGAAGCTGAAATCGCTGCGCGCGAATCTGAACGGCACGCGCGCGAAGCACACGCTCGACGCATCGGCGCTCGGGACGACCGGCGGCCGCGTGATCGACGTGACGCTCGCGGCGAACGGCGGCGTGATCGAGAACCGCGACGGGATGCGCTGGGACGGCACCGTCACGCGCCTTGCGAACCGCGGCACGCCGGCCGTCGCGCTGCAGGCGCCGCTCACCGTGTCGGCCGGCGCCGGCCGCGTGACGCTCGGCGCGACGCGGCTCACGCTCGAAGGCGCGGCGATCGACCTGAAGTCGTTCGTGTTCGATCACGGCCAGATGCGCTCGGCGGGCTCGGTGAGAGGCGCATCGGTCGCACGCTTCTTCGAGGTCCGCCAGGCGCTGACGGGCCAGCGGCCGCCGGTGCGCACCGACGTCGTGCTCGATGCCGACTGGGATTTCTCGCTCGGCGCGAACGCGACGGGCTACGTGCAGGTGAAGCGCCGCGGCGGCGACGTGACGATCGAGAGCGGGCGAGGCATCGCGTCGCTCGGGCTGACCGACCTGTCCGCGCGCGCGAGCTTCGCGCCCGGCAACCGGCTCAACGTGACGGCGCTCGCGAAGGCGAACCGGATCGGCACGCTCGATGCGAACGTCACGGTGCCGTTCGCGCTGCGCGACGGCGTGTTCGGGGTCGTCGACGACGGCCCGCTGTCGGGCCGCATCGACGCCGATATCCCGTCGCTGAAAGCGACCGGCAATCTGTTCGGGCCGAGCTACCTGCTCGGCGGGCGCGCGGCGCTGAAGCTGACGGTCGCCGGCACGCCGGTGAAGCCGAACCTGTCGGGGATGCTGACGGGCGACGACCTGTCCGCGACGCTCGTCGACCAGGGCGTGCAGTTGAAGGACGGCATCGTGCGCGTGAAGCTCTCGGAAAACCTCGTCGAATTCCAGCAGGTCGAGTTCCACGGCGGCGACGGCACGCTGCGCGCGCTCGGCCGCGTGCGCCTCGACGGCGAGGCGCCCGACCTGACCGCGAGCATCGTCGCGGACAAGCTCGAACTGTTCGCGGCGCCGGACCGCAAGCTGTCGCTGTCGGGCAAGGCGACGGTCGCGAACGACGGGCCGCGCGGCGCGCTGTCGATCGACGGCAAGTTCGTCGTCGACCGCGCGCTGTTCGACCTGCCCGAGGAAGCGGCGCCGCACCTGTCCGACGATGTCGTGATCGTGCAGCCGGACGGCACGGTGCGCGGCGAGACGCCGACCGGCACAGCGGTCGCGAAGCCGCCGCCGGCCACGGACAAGCCGGCGCCGTCGCTCGCGCCGCGCGCGAACATCGACATCGGCCTCGGCAACAACTTCCGCTTCAAGGGCCACGGCGCGGATCTCGGGCTGCGCGGCACGATCACCGTGATGAGCGCGCCGGGCGTGCCGCTGCGTGCGGTCGGCAACGTGCGCGTGACCGAAGGATCGACGTACACGGCGTTCGGCCGCAAGCTGGCGATCGAGAACGGCTTCTTCACGTTCAACGGGCCCGTGTCGAACCCGGGCGTCAACATCCTCGCGATGCGGCGCAACCAGGAGGTCGAGGCCGGCGTGCAGGTGACGGGCATGATCCAGTCGTCGACGGTCAAGCTCGTGTCCGAGCCGAACGTCACCGACAACGAGAAGCTGTCGTGGCTGCTGTTCGGGCACGGCACCGACCAGGGCAACAACGTCGGCCAGCAGGGCGCGATGACGGCCGCGCTCGCGCTGCTCGGCAGCGCGACCGGCAAGCGCGTCGCGCAGACCATCGGCCTCGACGAATTCTCGATCGGCCGCAGCGACGTCGGCCTGACCGATCCCCAGGTCGTGCAGGTGTCGAAGGCGATCAACGAGCGCTTCGTGCTCGGCTACGAGCAGGGGCTGCAGTCGGCCAGCAACGCGTTCAAGGCGACGATCAACCTGACGCGCTTCTGGTCGGTGTCCGCGTACGGCGGCACGTTCCAGGGCGTCGACCTGAACTACACGCGGCGCTTCGATCGCTGGTTCGGGCAGCGGTGATCAAGGGGCGCGCTCCGGCCCCCGCTCAGCCCGACGCGCCCGGCCTCGGGTCGGCGCGCAGGCATGCGTCGAAGGCTTCGCGCGTAGCGGCGACCGTCACGTCGACCTGCAGCCAGCGGCCGCGTGCATCAAGCCGCCGTGCGCGGAAGTAGTGGCGGTATTGCAGCGCGGCAGCCGCGACCGGCGGCGTCACCCGCGCATTCCACGATTCGATCGAGAAGCCGTCGGCGTCGAGCCATTGCAGCAGCCGTGACAGATCCGCATCGTCGGGCGGCACGACGAGGTCGACGTCGTTCAGCGGCGCAGCGGCGGCATCGTCCGCTGCCGCCGCGAGCCGTTGCGCGAAGCCGCCGATCACCGCGAACGCGAAGCCCTCCCACGTCAGCGCGGCCACCAGCGCGCGGGCTGCGTCGACGTCACTCGCGAGCGGCGCCTTGCGGCACACGAGCGCGTATTCATGCGTGCGGTCGGTGGCGCCGGCGCCGTGCGGCGCCGGGCCGTCGGCGCGTTCGTAGATCAGCACGCGTTCGTCGTGCAACACGAAGCGCTCGCCGAGCAATCGCGCGACATCCCATGCCAGCGGCACGAACCGGCCGCCGACCCGCAGGTTCTGCGCCATCGCGATGCACCAGCCGCCCGGCTCGAGCAGCGCATGCACGCCGGCGAACACGTTGCGCATCCGCTCGAGATACGGCGCATAGCAATCGACGCCGTACAGTTGCCCGTCGCGCGGGCTGTCGGGCAACCCCGTGCAGCCGAAGTAGGGCACGCTCGTCAGGCACAGCGTGAACGGGCCGCCGGCGCGGCGTGCCGCGGCCTGCGTCGCGTCGCTCGACAGGTCGCCGGCCAGCACCGGATAGCGGGCGGGTGGCGCGCCCGTGCGCGCGAGTCGTTCGCGTGCGAATGCGACGCGCGCCGGGTCGATCTCGACGCCGAGCGCCGGCACGCCGCATCGCGCGGCGGCGACGAGCGTCGTGCCGAAGCCGCCGAACGGATCGACGATCCAGCCGCCCGGCGTCGCGTGGCTGCCGATGAATGGCATCATCTGCTCGACCCAGCCGCAATCGCGCGCGGCAAACGCATCCCGCGCGCGCAGGTCGGCGGGCAGGGTGGTGTCGGCGGCCTCGTCGGTCAGGCGCAGCCAGCTAGTCACGACGGTCATCGTTGCTCCACAGGATGTCGCGCGCCGGATGCCAGCCGGCGCACAGGTTGCCGTTCGGGTGGAACACGAGCTTGTACACGGCATCGCGCAACTCGTGCTCGCGCATCGCGCCGTAGTCGGACGTCTCGAACACGACCTCGAAGCCGTCGCGATGCGTCCAGCGCGCATTCCAGAAGTAGTAGCCGCCCGTCAGCGCGATCGGTTCGTACTGCGCGGAAAACGCGGCGTCCGCCGCGCAGGCGAGCAGCAGCGCGTCGATCGGAACGCGCGTGCGGTCGATGTAGCGCCGCGTCGCGTTGTGCCGATAGGTGTCGGGCAGCGCGGAGAACTCGCGGAAGATCACCGAGCGGGCCCCGAGCGCGCGTGCATGGGCCAGATAGCGGAGCACGTCCGCCGGCGTCTCGATGCCGCCGCGCTGCACGATGCAGACGAGCTTGACCGGAAAGTGCGCGCGCGCGGCGGCAAATGCCGTTTCGAACGCGTGCTGGTGCCTCACGTGCCGGCCTGGCCGAAAGCGCATGATCGACTGGTTCACGTCTTCGCGGTCGTGATGACGCGACCATTCGAGCCATGAGATGCCGAAGTCCGCGAGGGCCGGCAGCAGCGCGTCGCCGTGTTCGACGAGCCCGGCGCCGTTTGTGTACAGCACGCTGCCGGTTGCGTCCGGACCGTCGTCGCCGGCCGCGCCGAGCGTCGCGACGAGCGACAGCAGCCAGCGCGGATCGTCCGTGTTCTCGAGCCCGGACAGCGAGTACGACAGCGGCACGCCGCGCAGGGTGCTCAGCGCACGCCGCAGCGTGTCGAAATAGTCGGCCGCCGGGCGCAGGCCTGCCGCTACCGGGCCCGACGCGGTTTCGTCGACCAGCGTTTCCGAGCAGAACCGGCAACGCGCGGAGCAGGGCTGCGCCGCCGCGTACGGCGTGAACGTGAGCGGCTGCGCGAAGCGGATCGTTCGGCCGGCAACGGTATGGACATGCCAGCGGCGGCTGTCGTCGGCGGGCGGCTCGCGCAACGCGAGCCACGCGAAGCGCCGGGCGAGCGTGTCGAACGCGCGGCTGCGCGCGACGAGCGGCGCGACGGCGTTGGCGTGCGCGATCGGCACGAGCGGAATCGTGATCGGGGCGCGGGCACGGCTCGCGCGCGGCGAAGCACGCGTGCGTTCCGCTGGCGGGGCGTCGGAAGTGTGTGTCATGTCGTTATTCTTGGGTGGGGCCTGCCGCCACGGCCTGGGTGGACCGCTGGATGCGGTCTTCGGAATCCGGCGGGCCCGATGTCGTCGCCATGTTAGCCGAACTCGCGCGCTGCGCGTCGGGCGGTGCTGCGCGCGCCACGCCATGAAAAAAAGCCCCGCACGTATCGTGCGAGGCTTTCTTCTCAAGCAGTGGCGTGTGCTGCTTACTTCACGCGCATGCCGGGCTTCGCGCCGCTGTGCGGCTCGAGGATGTAGAGGCCCGGCTCGGACTTCTCGTCGGTTGCCGACGCCGCGAGCACCATCCCTTCGGACAGGCCGAACTTCATCTTGCGCGGCGCGAGGTTCGCGACCATCACCGTCAGCTTGCCGACGAGCTGCTCGGGCTGGTACGCGGACTTGATGCCCGAGAACACGTTGCGGGTCTTTTCCTCGCCGATGTCGAGCGTGAGCTGCAGCAGCTTGTCCGAGCCTTCGACGGCCTGGCACGCGACGATCTTCGCGATGCGCAGGTCGATCTTCGCGAAATCGTCGATCGAGATGGGGGCGTCGTCGGCGCCGTTCACGACGGCCGGCTTCGCGTTCGCCTTGGCGTTCTTCGCATTCTTCGAGTCCTTCGCGGCGTTCGCGCTTGCAGCAGCCGCGTCGGCCTGCAGCGAATCGCGGTTCGCGGCGAGCAGCGCGTCGATCTGCTTCGCGTCGACGCGCGTCATCAGGTGCTGGTATGCCTTGATCGGCTGTTCCGACGACAGCGGCTTCGCGGCATCGGCCCACGCGAGCGGCGCGACGCCGAAGAACGCCTCGACGGATTCGGCGACGCGCGGCATCACCGGCTTCAGCGCGAGCGACAGCAGGCGGAACGCCTCGAGGCTCACGCTGCAGGTTTCGTGCAGCGCGACCGCGTTGGCCGGATCCTTTGCGAGCTCCCACGGCTTCGCGCCGTCGACGTACGCGTTCACGTCGTCCGCGAGCTCCATCGTGTGGCGCAGCGCGCGGCTGTATTCGCGTGCTTCGTAGTTCGCGGCGATCGCGGGAATCGCATCGCGCAGCTTCGCGACGAGCGGATGGTTCATCGCGCTGTCCTGCACGCGGCCGTCGAAGCGCTTGAGCAGGAAGCCGGCCGCGCGGCTCGCGATGTTCACGTACTTGCCGACGAGGTCGCTGTTCACGCGCGCCTGGAAGTCGTCGAGGTTCAGGTCGATGTCTTCCATCGTCGCGTTCAGCTTCGCGGCGAAGTAGTAGCGCAGCCACTCGGGGTTCAGGCCCGTGTCGATGTAGCTCTGCGCGGTGATGAACGTGCCGCGCGACTTCGACATCTTCGCGCCGTCGACCGTCAGGAAGCCGTGCGCGAACACGTTGGTCGGCGTGCGGTGGCCCGAGAACTCGAGCATCGCGGGCCAGAACAGCGTGTGGAAGTACAGGATGTCCTTGCCGATGAAGTGGTACTGCTCGGCCTTCGAGCCCGCGCGGATCCACGCGTCGAAATCGATGCCGTTGCGGTCGCACAGGTTCTTGAAGCTCGCGTAGTAGCCGACCGGCGCGTCGAGCCACACGTAGAAATACTTGCCGGGCGCGCCCGGGATCTCGAAGCCGAAGTACGGCGCGTCACGCGAGATGTCCCAGTCGGCGAGCTTGGCCTCGCCGGCGTCGCCGAGCCATTCGCGCATCTTGTTGGTCGCTTCGGGCTGCGCGAGGCCGCTCACCCATTCGCGCAGGAACGTCTCGCAGCGCGGGTCGGACAGGCGGAAGAAGTAGTGCTTCGACGTCTTGCGCACCGGCGTTGCACCCGACACCACCGAATACGGGTTCAGCAGCTCGGTCGGCAGGTAGGTCGAGCCGCACACCTCGCAGTTGTCGCCGTACTGGTCCTTCGCGTGGCACTTCGGGCACTCGCCCTTGATGAAGCGGTCCGGCAGGAACATTTCCTTGACCGGGTCGTACGCCTGCTCGATCTCGCGTTCGGCGATCAGGCCGGCTTCCCGCAGCGCGAGGTAGATCTGCTCGCTCAGCACGCGGTTCTCGTCCGAGTCGGTCGAGTAGAAGTTGTCGAACGACACGCCGAAGCTGTCGAAGTCGCGCTTGTGCTCGGTCCAGACGCGGTCGATCAACTGCTTCGGGCTCAGGCCTTCCTTCTCCGCGCGCAGCATGATCGGCGTGCCGTGCGTGTCGTCGGCCCCGATGTAGTAGACCTCGTGACCGTGCATTCGCAGCGTCCGCACCCAGATGTCGGTCTGGATGTATTCGACCAGGTGGCCGATGTGGATCTGCCCATTGGCATAGGGCAGTGCGGACGTAACGAGGATCTGGCGCGCGCCTTGCGGCGCCGCAGCCTGCACGGAAGTGAGGTCGGTTGCGGACATAAGGTCTGTAGAGGAACGGCGGAAATACGACGGGAAACTGCGATTCTAGCAGGGGCGCGGGCCGGGGAGGCGGGCCGGCGCCGCGTGGCGGGCGCCGGAACCGGCGGTGCTGCTGCGCTGCAGCATGAATTCTGCAGGCAAAAAAAACCGGGGCGGATACGGCCCCGGAGCAACAACGACAAGAGGAGAATGGTGACGCGCCGGCAACTCCCAGCCGCGTACCGTAAATACTGACCACGGCCCGCGACGGAAGTTCGAAATTTTTTTCGATTTGTTACCGGCCCCGACGGAAGCCTTGTCCCGCGGGGCTGCGCGGGCGGCGTGCCCGCGTCTTCCCCTCGTCGTGCGCTTATTGCGCCTGCGCTGCACGCAGGTAGATTTCGACGCGGCGGTTCTGTGCGCGGCCGGCTTCGGTCGCGTTGTCCGCGATCGGGTTCGACGGGCCCATGCCCTGCGCCGACAGGCGGCCGGCGTTGACGCCGCGCTGCGCGAGCGCGTTCACGACGCTTTGCGCGCGGTTCTGCGACAGCGTCTGGTTCAGCTGCGCCGAGCCCGTGCTGTCCGTGTAGCCGACGACCGATGCCGTCACTTGCGGGTTCTGGTTCAGCGTCGTCGCCAGGTCGTTCAGCAGCGGCGTGAATGCCGGCGTGATCGCGTACTGGTTCGTCGCGAACGTCACCGAGCTCGGCACGTTCAGCTTCAGCGAGCCGTCCGGCTGCTCGGTCACCTGCGTGCCCGTCTGCGCTGCCGACGGCGCGAGCTTGTTCCTGATCGCCTGCCAGTTGTAACCCGTCACGCCGCCGACCAGCGCGCCGACGCCCGCGCCGATCGCCGCGCCCTTGCCGCCGCCCGCCAGTGCGCCGATGCCCGCGCCCAGTGCCGCACCCGTGCCGGTACCGACGGCCGTGTTGGTGCCTTGCGGCGATGCGCAGCCGGCCAGCACTGCACCGGCCAGGGCGAAGACGGACAGGCGAGTCGCGATTTTCATGTTCATCTTGGATTCCTCTCTTGGTTGAACGAGTCGACAACGACAACTACAGTTACGGCTCCCCGCACAGGCCGCCCGAAAAAGGAGGGCGGGCCCGGCGCTCGCGGCAGCCGCCGAGGCGGCCGCATGCCCTGTCCGTCAACATGGCTGTTCGGACAGCGCGACGCGTCAGCCTCTACAATATAGGCGGTTAGTGGCCGATTTGGCCCCATAGCGTGCCGCACGCGAAGAGTGCGCCGGGTCGCGCGTTCGCGCAATGGCATGCAACAGATTCTTTCACTTTTCCCGATTTTCGCAGCGTAATTTGATATTTTTTGACGTTTGCGCGCGAGAAAAACGTTTTCACGGAGTTTCGATGAGCATTGACCGGGCACAAGTCGACGCCGCACTGGCGGCTGTCGTCGACCCCAATACCGGCCGGCCGTATGCGGCGAACAAGGGCGTGCGCAACGTCGCGATCGACGGCGATGTCGTGGCGCTCGACGTGGTGCTCGGTTATCCCGCGCGCAGCCAGCACGACGACGTGCGCGCACGCGTTGCGGCGGCGCTCCAGGCAGTGCCGGGCGTGCGCGACGCGCGCGTCGCCGTGTCGCAGGAGATCGTCGCGCACACGGTGCAGCGCGGCGTGAAGCTGCTGCCGAACGTGAAGAACATCGTCGCGGTGGCGTCGGGCAAGGGCGGCGTCGGCAAGAGCACGACGGCCGTGAACCTCGCGCTCGCGCTCGCCGCGGAAGGCGCATCGGTCGGCATTCTCGACGCCGACATCTATGGCCCGTCGCTGCCGACGATGCTCGGCATCCACGGCCAGCGCCCCGAGTCGCCCGACAACCAGTCGATGAACCCGCTCGTCGGTCACGGGCTGCAGGCGAACTCGATCGGCTTCCTGATCGAGGAAGACAACCCGATGGTGTGGCGCGGCCCGATGGCGACCTCCGCGCTCGAGCAGTTGCTGCGCCAGACCAACTGGCGCGAGCTCGACTACCTGATCGTCGACATGCCGCCCGGCACGGGCGACATCCAGCTGACGCTCGCGCAGCGCGTGCCCGTCACGGGCGCGGTGATCGTCACGACGCCGCAGGACATCGCGCTGCTCGACGCGAAGAAGGGCCTGAAGATGTTCGAGAAGGTCGGGATTCCGATCCTCGGCATCGTCGAGAACATGAGCATCCACATCTGCTCGAACTGCGGCCACGAGGAGCATATCTTCGGCGCCGGCGGGGCCGAGCGGATGGCGAAGGACTACGATGTGAACGTGCTCGGCAGCCTGCCGCTCGACATCGCGATCCGCGAGCGGGCCGACAGCGGCACGCCGACGGTCGCGGCCGATCCGGACGGCGCGCTGGCGCGTCGCTACCGCGACATCGCACGCGGGGTCGCGCTGGCGATTGCCGAGCGCGCGCGCGACATGACGTCGAAGTTCCCAACCATCGTTGTTCAAAATACGTAAAACCCTTGCGGGGCGGGGCCTCACGCTGTTTACGGCGCCGCGAGGCGCGGTATCATGGCGACTTTTCCCGGGTCCCTTTACCCGCCCGGCATGGCCGCCGTGTCAAACGGCCGTCAGCCGGCATGAGGATCGAATGAAACAACGACATCACGGGGTGCGCGCCGGCCGCGCGCGGCACGCGCTGCTGGCCGTCGCCGCGCTGGGCCTGCTGGCCGGCTGCACCTCCTTTTCCTCGTCGCACGAAAAACGGGCCGACGCACAACTGCAGCCGACGGTCGGTTCGCAGGCGCGCGGCGCGGTGACGTTCGTCGAGCGTCCGGACGGCGTCCAGGTCACCTACAACCTGGTCGGCCTGCCGCCGAACAGCGATCACGCGCTGCAGGTGCACGAGCGCGGCGACTGCAACGCGGGCGACGGCTCGAGCGCCGGCCAGGTGTTCGCGCCGGCCGCCGACCGTCTGCGCGCGGGCGCCCGCGTCGCCGGCGACCTCGGCAACATCCATGCGGATGCGAACGGTGTCGCGGCCGGCTTCATCGTCGCTCCCGATCTGGCCCTCGATGGCGTGCGCTCGGCGATGAGCCGCTCGGCGCTGGTGCACCGCGACCCGAGCGATCCCGCGTTTGCGCAGCATGGCGCGGGGCCCGCGCTCGCCTGCGGCGTGATCCGCTGACGGCTGCCGCGTGCGCGGGCCGATGATCGCGTAAAATGTCCGCCTTTCCCGGCCGCCGCCTCGCGCGAGCGGCCCTCCCTGACTGTCACGCAGCGTTTCCTGGCGCCCCGATATGAATCGACCCTCACGCTCACTTTGTTCGCTGCCCTCCGAGGGGGCGGTCAGCCTCCTTGGGACGGCCCGGCGGAGGCTGACATGAGCATCAAGTCCGACAAGTGGATTCGGCGCATGGCCGAAGAGCACAAGATGATCGAGCCGTTCGTGCCCGATCAGGTTCGCGCGTCCGAGGACGGCCGCCGGATCGTCAGCTACGGCACGTCGAGCTATGGCTACGACATCCGCTGCGCAGACGAATTCAAGATCTTCACGAACATCAACTCGACGATCGTCGATCCGAAGAACTTCGACGAGGGTTCGTTTGTCGATTTCAAGGGCGACGTGTGCATCATCCCGCCGAACTCGTTCGCGCTGGCCCGCACCGTCGAATATTTCCGCATCCCGCGCACCGTGCTGACGGTCTGCCTCGGCAAGTCGACCTATGCGCGCTGCGGGATCATCGTCAACGTGACGCCGTTCGAGCCCGAGTGGGAAGGCTACGTCACGCTGGAATTCTCGAACACCACGCCGCTGCCCGCGAAGATCTACGCGAACGAAGGCGTCGCGCAGGTGCTCTTCTTCGAGAGCGACGAAGTGTGCGACGTGTCGTACGCCGATCGCGGCGGCAAGTATCAGGGGCAGCGCGGTGTCACGCTGCCGAAAACCTGATCTGGTTGCATATCGTCTCACCAGTTTCCGGGTGACCGCTGCGCGTGACGCGCCGCGGTCGTTCTTTTTGGAGAATCGCCCATGAAGTTTCGTTTCCCCGTCGTCATCATCGACGAAGATTTCCGCTCCGAGAACATCTCGGGCTCCGGCATCCGGGCGTTGGCCGAAGCGATCGAGAAAGAGGGCGTCGAAGTCCTCGGCCTCACGAGCTACGGCGATCTGACGTCGTTCGCGCAGCAGTCGAGCCGCGCGTCGTGCTTCATCCTGTCGATCGACGACGACGAACTCATGCTCGGCGAAACCGGCCCGGACGGCGAGCTGCCCGAGCTCGCGACCGCGATCATCGAGCTGCGCGCGTTCGTCACCGAAGTGCGCCGCCGCAACGCGGACATCCCGATCTTCCTGTACGGCGAGACGCGTACGTCGCGGCATCTGCCGAACGACATCCTGCGCGAGCTGCACGGCTTCATCCACATGTTCGAGGACACGCCGGAGTTCGTCGCGCGCCACATCATCCGCGAGGCGAAGGTCTATCTCGACTCGCTCGCGCCGCCGTTCTTCAAGGAACTCGTCAAGTACGCGGACGAAGGCTCGTACTCGTGGCACTGCCCGGGCCACTCGGGCGGCGTCGCGTTCCTGAAGAACCCGCTCGGCCAGATGTTCCACCAGTTCTTCGGCGAGAACATGCTGCGCGCGGACGTCTGCAACGCGGTGGACGAACTCGGCCAACTGCTCGATCACACGGGCCCGGTCGCGGCGTCCGAGCGCAATGCGGCGCGCATCTTCAGCGCCGATCACCTGTTCTTCGTGACCAACGGCACGTCGACGTCGAACAAGATCGTCTGGCACGCGACGGTCGCGCCCGGCGACATCGTGCTGGTCGACCGCAACTGCCACAAGTCGATCCTGCACGCGATCACGATGACGGGCGCGATTCCGGTGTTCCTGACGCCGACGCGCAACCATTTCGGCATCATCGGGCCGATCCCGCGCGACGAATTCAAGCCGGAGAACATCCGCAAGAAGATCGAGGCGAACCCGTTCGCGCGCGAGGCGCTGCGCGAGAACCCGGACATGAAGCCGCGAATCCTGACGATCACGCAGAGCACGTACGACGGCGTCGTCTACAACGTCGAGATGATCAAGGACCTGCTCGGCGACCTGCTCGACACGCTGCACTTCGACGAAGCGTGGCTGCCGCACGCGACGTTCCACGATTTCTATCGCGACATGCACGCGATCGGCGACGGCCGCCCGCGCACGGGCGCGCTCGTGTTCGCGACGCACTCGACGCACAAGCTGCTCGCCGGCATCTCGCAGGCGTCGCAGATCGTCGTGCAGGATTCGGAGAACCGCACGTTCGACAAGCACCGCTTCAACGAGGCGTACCTGATGCATACGTCGACGAGCCCGCAGTACGCGATCATCGCGTCGTGCGACGTCGCGGCCGCGATGATGGAGCCGCCGGGCGGCACCGCGCTCGTCGAGGAATCGATCGCGGAAGCGATCGACTTCCGCCGCGCGATGCGCAAGGTCGACGCCGAATACGGCGACGACTGGTTCTTCAGCGTGTGGGGCCCGGACAACCTGTCGGAAGAAGGCATCGGTTCGCGCGACGACTGGATGCTGAAGCCGAACGACCACTGGCATGGCTTCGGCCCGCTCGCGGAAGGCTTCAACATGCTCGACCCGATCAAGGCGACGATCATCACGCCGGGGCTCGACGTCGACGGCGAGTTCGGCGAGACGGGCATTCCGGCCGCGATCGTCACGAAGTACCTGGCCGAGCACGGGATCATCGTCGAGAAGACCGGCCTGTACTCGTTCTTCATCATGTTCACGATCGGCATCACGAAGGGCCGCTGGAACTCGATGGTGACCGAGCTGCAGCAGTTCAAGGACGACTATGACAACAACCAGCCGCTGTGGCGCGTGCTGCCGGAATTCGTCGCGCAGCATCCGCGCTACGAGCGCGTCGGCCTGCGCGACCTGTGCACGCAGATCCACGACGTGTACCGCGCGAACGACATCGCACGCCTGACGACCGAGATGTACCTGTCGGACATGGAACCGGCGATGAAGCCGTCGGACGCGTTCGCGAAGCTCGCGCACCGCAAGATCGACCGCGTGCCGCTCGACGAGCTCGAAGGCCGCGTGACGAGCATCCTGCTGACGCCGTACCCGCCGGGCATTCCGCTGCTGATCCCGGGCGAGCGCTTCAACAAGACGATCGTGAACTACCTGCGGTTCGCGCGCGACTTCAACGAGCGTTTCCCGGGCTTCCACACCGACATCCACGGCCTCGTCGCGGAAGAGGTGAACGGCCGCGTCGAGTACTACGTCGACTGCGTGCGCGACTGATGGCGACGCACGGACGATTCCGGGCGATGCGCGTGGCAGTGGCCGCGCTCGTCGTCTGGGCGGCAGGGGTGGCGGGGCTGGCGGGGCCGGGCGTCGCACACGCGGAAGTCGCGGCGGCCGACCCGATCGACGTCGCGATGCGGCAATGCCTCGCGCGGCGCGACCGGTCGTCGACGGCCGGCCAGATCCAGTGCATGGGCGAAGCGCAGCAGCAGTGGCAGGCGGTGATGGACGGCGCGTACCAGCGCCTGTTGAAGGATGCGCCGGCCGATGCGAAGCGCGGCTGGCAGGACAGCCAGCGCCGCTGGGTCACGTGGCGCAAGGATGAAGTCCTTCTGCTGAAGGCCGTGTACGACACGACGCGCGGCACCGCGTACACGATGTCGAGCGCCGACATGCAGTTGCAGCCCGTGCGCGATCGCGCGCTGGCGCTGCGCGGCGCGGCCGATCGTTATGCGCCGCCGCCCGCCGCCGTACCGATCGCGGCCACGAGCGGCACGAGCGCGGCCG
>NZ_JBNCAB010000123.1:0-15146 GCF_049805555.1 Burkholderia sp. DN3021
GCTTGCGGCCATCGCGCGCACGCCGGCCGCGGCCTGCGTGGCGATCACGTCGAGCGCGCGCCGGTGGCCGGCGACGAGCGCGTCGTAGCCGTCGGCGACCGGTTCAGCGACGCTCGTGCGGCAGGTCATCACGGCCTGCGTGCCGAGCGGGCGCACGCTCCACACGGCGTCGACCGCTGCGCGCTTGCCGGGCCACGACTCGAAGCGCTGCACGTTCACGCTGACGCGATACACGGGCACGCCGGGCGGGTACGCGGAATTCGCGACGTCGATCGTGCCGAGCTGCGCGGCGAGATCGTCCGACAGCGCGCGGCGGATCTCGTCGGCGGGCGGCGACGCCCAGCGTTCCTGCTCGAGCACGTCGACCTGCGCGGCGTTCTTCTGCACGACCAGCTGGTTCTTCGCGACCTGCTCGGGCACGCCGACGGACGGCACCTCGATCAGGAACGCCGGGTTGGCCGGCGCGGTGCGCACCGGGGCCGCGGCGTCGGCCGGGCTGAGCGTGTAGAACCGCGCGGGCGGCGAGCTGCACGCGGCGAGCGCGAGTGCGGCGAAGGCCACCGCCGCGCCGCTCGCGAAACCGTTCACGCGTGTCGTCATTGTTTATCTCCTGGCTTGCCCTTGAGCAGCGATTCGGGGTGACGCTCCAGATAATCGGCGAGCGCGTTCAGCGACTGCAGCGTGCGCGTGAGCTCCTTCAGCGCGCCGCGCACGTCGGACTGCAGCGGCGAATCCTGCTGCAGCGTCGCTTCGGCGGTCGAGAAGGTCTGCTTCGCGGCCGACAGCGTGTCGCGCGCTTCCGGCGCGACCTGCGTGTCGAGCTGCTTGAACAGCTTGTCGGCGTTCGACAGCGCGCTGTTCAGGTTCGCGCCGATCTGGTCGAACGGCACCTTGTCGAGCTTCTTCGCGATGTCGGCGACCTGCAGCTGCAGTTCGTCGAGCGTGTTCGGCACGGTCGGCAGCTCGAGCGGCTGGCGCGCCGTGTCGATCTTCACGGCCGGCGCCTTCGGGAAGAAGTCGAGCGCGACGTAAAGCTGGCTCGTCAGCAGGTTGCCGGTGCGCAGCTGGCCGCGCAGCCCGTGCTGGACGAGCCGCTCGACGATCTCGCGGCGGGCCGGTTCGCCCTTGCTCTCGATCGTTTCGCGGAAGCGGCGGCCGAGGCGCTCCGGATACACGTTCATCGTCACCGGCATCGTGAAGTTCTTCGTCTTCGGATCGTAGTCGATGCCGATGTTCGTTACTTCGCCGAGCACGATGCCGCGGAAGTCGACCGTCGCGCCGACGGCGAGCCCGCGCAGCGACTGGTTGAAGTTCATCACGACCTGCAGCGGCAGGCCGTCCGGGTCGCGCATCGCGTCGCCCTCGTCGGAGGCCAGGCGGAACGTCGTGTTGTTCGGCGCCGTCGTGCCGCTGCCCTGGTTCGGCGGCGTCTGGAATGCGATGCCGCCGAGGATCACCGTCGCGAGCGACTGCGTGTTCAGCTTCAGGCCGCTCGAATCGAGCCGCAGGTCGACGCCGCTGGCCTGCCACCAGCGCGAATTCACGCCGACGTACTGGTCGTACGGCGCAGTAACGAACACGTTGACCGTGACGCCCGTGCCGTCCTTGTCGAGCGAGAAGCCGACCACCTGGCCGACCTGCACGCGGCGGTAGTAGACGGGCGAGCCGATGTCGACCGAGCCGAGCGAATCGCCGCGCAGCACGTACTGCGTGCCTTTCTGGTCGCCCGTGACGGCGGGCGGCGTCTCGAGGCCCGTGAAGTCGGTCAGCGTATCCTGCCCGTGGCCGGCGTCGACGCCGATATACGCGCCGGACAGCAGCGTGCCGAGCCCCGACACGCCGGTCGCGCCGACGCGCGGCCGCACGATCCAGAAGCGCGAGCCCTTGACCGCGAAGTCCTCGGCTTCCTTCTTGAGCTGCACCTGGACGAGCACGCGCGACAGGTCTTTCGACAGCTTGATCGTCTTGACCATGCCGATCTCGACGTCCTTGTACTTGACCTGGGTCTTGCCGGGCTCGAGCCCTTCGGCGCTGTGGAAGCTGATCGTGATTTCCGGGCCGCGCTCGCGCACGGACTTGATCACGAGGCCGATGCCGATCAGCGCGGCGATCAGCGGCACGAGCCAGACGAGCGACGGCAGCCAGCCGCTTTTCGTCGAGATCGTCGGGTCGGGCGGCCGGGGCTGGTCGTGCTGCGGGCCTTGCGGACTATTCATGGTGATTCCCTGAGGTTTCGACTGGATCCCAGATCAGGCGGGGATCGAACTGCATCGATGCGAGCATCGTCAGGATCACGACCGAGCCGAACGCGATCGCGCCGGGGCCGGCCGTGATGACGGCGAGCGAACGGAAATGGACGAGCGCGACGGTGAGCGTCACGACGAAGATGTCGAGCATCGACCAGCGGCCGATGCGCTCGACGATCCGGAACAGGTGCGTGCGCTGCAGCGGCCGCCACGGCGAGCGGCGCTGCGCGCTGATCACGAGGATCAGCAGCACGCCGAGCTTGAGCATCGGCACGAGGATGCTCGCGACGAACACGACGACGGCGAGCGGCCAGTCGCCCGACACCCAGAAATAGATGACGCCGCTCATGATCGTGTCTTCCTGCGAGCCGACGATCGACGCGGTGCGCATGATCGGCAGCAGGTTCGCCGGAATGTAGAGGATCGCGGCCGCGAGCAGCAGCGCCCACGTGCGCATGATGCTGTTCGGGATGCGGAAATGCAGCGCGGTGCCGCAGCGCGCGCAGTGCGCATGCGGCCGGTCGAGCGTCTGCACGAGTCCGCACGTGTGGCAGCTCGCATAGCCCTCGCGGGCGGCGGTCGGCGTCGTCATCGGCGGGCGGCCTCGGGCGGCGGCGCGGCGGTGTCGGGCGGCTCCGGCTGTCCAGGTGGGCGCCCGGCGCGCAGGTCGTCGGCGATGTCCCACAACGTGCGCGGATCGAACATCAGCACGACGGCGATCATCAGCGTGAGCGCGGCGAACGCGAACAGCGCGGCATCGGGAACGACACGTGCGAGGCTCACCATCTTCACGATCGTCACGACGATCCCGAGCATGAACACCTCGATCATGCCCCATGGCCGCACGAGCTCGATCGCGCGCAGCACCAGGTTGAAACCGGGCGGCACGACGCCGCGTCGGATCGGCAGCAGCAGGTACAGCAGCGCGGCCATCTCGACGAGCGGGAACAGCACGGTCGAGCAGAACACCATCACGCCAACGACCGCCATGTCCTGGCGCCACAGCGAGTCGATCGCGCCGATCAGCGTCGTCTGCACGCGGTTGCCGTTCACGTCCATTTCGAGGATCGGGAACGCCTGCGCGATCGTGAACGTGATCAGCGCCGCGAGCGCGAGCGCGCAGATCCGCTCGATCTGCGTGGTGCTGTCGCGATAGAGCAGTGCGCCGCAGCGCGGACAGCGCGCGATTTCGCGGCGGCCGAGGCGCGGTTTGTGCAACAGTGCGTCGCACTCGTGACAGGCAATCAGGTCGTTTCGTTGCATGGAAAAAGCGGTTGCGCGACGGCGGGAGAACGCGTCGACGGGGCCGGAACCCGCGCCAATCTTACCAAAACGCCTTTTTCGCGGTGTCAACGATCGTGTGTTCAGTGACCGATCGGTAACATGACGGGAAGCGGGCAGCAGGCTGACACGCCTGTCCTCAGAGTCCGCGCAGGTCCAAAGGTTGCGGTAGCATGGCGCCCTTGACAAGCGTCGGACTCATGGCCGGCGCGGCTGTTCGCTGAACCGAGGAATCCAAGATGGTATCGAATTCGCTGCCGGCCAGGCCGGTACGCTATACGCAGAGCGCGATCGCGCTGCACTGGCTGATCGCGCTGCTGATCGTCTGCGCCTTCGCACTGGGCTGGGTGATGACGGACATCCCCGGCTTCACGCCGACGAAGCTGAAGTACTTCTCGTGGCACAAGTGGCTCGGCGTGACGGTGTTCGCGCTGGCCGTGGTGCGCGTGCTGTGGCGCGCGACGCACGTGCCGCCGCCGCTGCCGGGCGGCACGCCGGCGTGGCAGCGTGCGGCGTCGCACGGCGTGCACATCCTGCTGTACGTGCTGATGCTGGTGATTCCGATCACGGGCTACCTGTACAGCTCGGCGTCGAACATCCCGGTCGTGTACCTCGGCATCGTGCCGCTGCCGCGGCTGATCGATCCCGATCCGGTGCTCAAGGAAACCTTCAAGACGCTCCACGTGTCTTTGAATTACATTCTGCTTGCGCTCGTCTCGCTGCACGTGCTCGCGGCGCTCAAGCACCAGTTGTTGGACCGCGACGGCCTGCTGTCGCGGATGCTTCCCTTTGCCAAATGAAGGATTCCATGAAAGTGTCTTTCTCCCGCTCCATGCTGACCGCGTTCGCCGCGGTGTCACTTGTCGCGTCGGGCGCGGCGCTCGCCGATGTCGATCTCGCGAAGAGCAAGGTGTCCGCCGTGTCGAAGCAGATGAACGTGCCGACCGAGGGCGCGTTCAAGAAGTTTTCCGCGCAGGTGAAGTTCGATCCGGCGAAGGCCGCGCAGGGCAGCGCGCAAATGACGATCGACGTCGCGAGTTATGACCTCGGCGACAAGATGTACAACGACCAGGTTGCCGGCAAGGACTGGTTCGATGCGAAGACGTATCCGCAGGCGACGTTCGTGTCGTCGGCGATCGCGCCGGCCGGCGGCAACAAGTACAACGTGACCGGCAAGCTGACGATCAAGGGCAAGTCCGAGGCCGTCACCGTGCCCGTCACGGTCACGCAGAGCGGCGCGACGCAGACCTTCGACGGCGTCCTGCCGATCAAGCGTTCGGCGTTCAACGTCGGCACCGGCGAGTGGAAGGACACGTCGATCGTCGCGGACGAAGTGCAGATCAAGTTCCATCTGGTCGCCACGAAGTAAGCGGCGGCCTGTCGCATCACCCGAATGCCGCGCGAGGGCGCGGCGCCGTTCCAAGGAGAATGAGTTGAAAAAGCATCTGATGATCGCCGCCGGCGCACTGGCCGCTTCGCTGTCGTTCTCGGCATTCGCCGACAGCGCGACGTACCAGTTCGACCCGAGCCACACGTACCCGAGCTTCGAGGCCGACCACTTCGGCGGCCTGTCGGTCTGGCGCGGCAAGTTTGACAAGTCGAAGGGCTCGGTGACGCTCGATCGCGCGGCGAAGACCGGCACGGTCGACGTGACGACCGAGATCGGCTCGATCAGCACGGGCAGCACGAAGCTCGACGAGCACCTGCAGACGGCCGAGTTCTTCGACGCATCGAAGTACCCGGAAGCGACCTACAAGGGCGCCATCAAGTTCGACGGCGACAAGCCGGTGTCGGTGGTCGGCAACCTGACGCTGCATGGCGTCACGAAGCCGCTGACGCTGAAGATCGATTCGTTCAAGTGCATGCCGCACCCGATGCTCAAGCGTGAAGTGTGCGGCGTCGACGCGATCGGCGAGTTCAGCCGCGACGATTTCGGCCTCGACTACGGCAAGCAGTACGGCTTCAAGATGAAGACGAAGCTGCTGATCACGGCCGAAGCCGTCAAGCAGCAGTAACGCCGCCGGTCGGGCCTGCCGCCGCGCCGGCCCGTCGCGTGCCAACCGCCGCGTTCCCGTTGCCGGGAGCGCGGCGGTATTTTTTTGCGCGCCTATAATCGCCCGAGCGCGGCCGCGGCCGCCTCGAACAGAACGTACAACGACAAGGAGATCGCCGATGCATGCCGCCACGCAGTCCCGTTCCATTGCCTCGTCGCCGCGCGTGTGGCGCGCGGTGGTCGCCGCGTCGATCGGCAACGCGCTCGAGTGGTTCGATCTCGTCGTCTACGGCTTCTTCGCGGTGACGATCTCGACGCTGTTCTTTCCGTCCGGCAACGACACCGTGTCGCTGCTGCTCACGCTCGGCACGTTCGGCGTGTCGTTCTTCATGCGGCCGCTCGGCGCGATCGTGCTCGGCGCGTATGCCGACCGCGCGGGCCGCAAGGCCGCGCTCACGCTGTCGATCCTGCTGATGATGGTCGGCACGCTGATCATCGCGGTGCTGCCGACCTACGGGACGATCGGCGTCGCCGCGCCGGTGATCCTCGTCGCCGCGCGGCTGATGCAGGGCTTCTCGGCCGGCGGCGAGTTCGGCAGCGCGACCGCGTTCCTCGCCGAACACGTGCCGGGCCGGCGCGGTTTCTTCGCGAGCTGGCAGGTCGCGAGCCAGGGGCTCACGACGCTGCTCGCCGCCGGCTTCGGCACCGTGCTGAACGCACAGCTCTCGGCCGCGCAGATGGCTTCGTGGGGCTGGCGCGTGCCGTTCTTCTTCGGCCTGCTGCTCGGGCCCGTCGCGTACTACATCCGCACCAAGGTCGACGAGACGCCCGAATTCCTCGCGGCCGAGGGCACCGCGAACCCGCTGCGCGACACGTTCGCATCGCACAAGGCGCGTCTGGTCGCCGCGATGGGCGTGGTCGTGCTCGGCACCGTCGCAACCTATCTCGTGCTGTTCATGCCGACCTACGGCGTGAAGCAGCTCGGCCTCGCACCGTCCGCCGCGTTCGCGGCGATCCTCGTCGTCGGCGTGATCCAGATGGCGTTCGCGCCGCTCGTCGGCCACTGGTCGGACCGTTACGGCCGCGTGCGCGTGATGATCGCGCCGGCTATCGGCATCCTCGTGCTGATCTATCCGGCCTTCGCGTATCTGGTCGCGCATCCGGGCTTCGGCACGCTGATCGCGCTGCAGGTGCTGCTCGCATTCCTGATGACGGGCTACTTCGCGGCGCTGCCGGGCCTGCTGTCCGAGGTGTTTCCGGTGCAGACGCGCACGACCGGGATGTCGCTCGCGTATAACGTCGCGGTGACGATCTTCGGCGGCTTCGGGCCGTTCATCATCGCGTGGCTGATCCGCGCGACCGGGATGAAGACCGCGCCGAGCTTCTACCTGATGTTCGCGGCCGTGCTGAGCCTCGCGGCGCTGGTCGTGCTGCGCCGGCGATTCGGCTTCCGGTAGCGGGGCGGGCGGCGGCGCGTCAGTTGCCGCCGCGTTCGCACACGGGCTGCGCGGGCATCAGTTGCGCCGGCGCGTCGACGGTCCGCACGGGGCGCCCCGCGAGCGCGGCGAGCGCCTGCTGCAACTGCCAGTCGTCGGCGGTGCCGAATGCGCGCTGCGGCAGCGCCGCGCTCTTCGACGTATCGACCTTCGCGCGCACGCGCGCTTCGCGCAGCTTCTGCCGTTCCTTGCGCAGGGGCGCGAACGGGTCGGGCGCCAGCCGGTCCGCATACGGCGCGCGCGAGAGATCGACCTCCCGGTACCACAGCAGCACGCCGTCGACGTCCGAGTCGCGGCGCGGCGGCACGAGCCAGTCCGGCACGACGCCGTAGCCGTCCATCGGGCAGCCGTTCGGCCGCAGGTTGCGCGCGAACGTGCAATTCAGGCGCGTGCCGTCGATCAGGTCGACGCCGGTCTGCGCGAGCCCCTTCCCGTAGGTCGGCATGCCGAGCAGCTTTGCGCGGCCGAGATCCTTCAGCGCCGCCGCGGCTGCCTCGGCGGCCGACGCGCTCTGTCCGTCGACGAGCACGACGAGCGGCACGGTGCGCCACCAGTCGTCGGCCTGCAGCGGCGCAAGCGGATCCTGCCCGTGCATCACCGGCAGTTCGTAGTCGGGCCAGTTGGTCGAGAAGCGGCGGCGGTGGGTGTCGCCGCGCTCGACCGTCACCATCGCGGTGCGGTCGCGTCCGGCGAACAGCGCGGCGATGCCGATCGCCGCATTGAGCGCGCCGCCGCCGTTGATGCGCAGGTCGAGAATCATCCCTTTCACCGGCGGGCCCGCGCGGCGCGCGGCCTGCACCGCGTCGATGAAGTCGCCGACCGCCGGCTCCGGAAAGCTCGACAGCCGTGTGTACAGGATGTCGCCGTCGAGCCGCTTCGCGATCGCCGGATGCGGCCTGACGATCGCGCGCACGGGCGCGAAGCTCAGCGCCGCATGGTTCGGGCCGCGCTGCACCGTGAGCTTCAGCGGGATGCCCGCATCGCCCTTCGCGAGTTTCACGAGCTCGCTGCTGTCGATGCCGACGACGCTCCTGTCGTTCATCGCGACGACGAGATCGTCGGGACGCACGCCGGCCTTCTCGGCCGGTGCGTCGGGAATCACGTCGATGATATGCAGCCCGTCGGGCCGCGTCTCGAAGACGATCCCGATGCCCGGCGTGCCGTCGCGGGCGCGCCGCTCGTCGTCGAGCTGCTCCTGTCGCTCCTTCGCGTTGAAGAAGCGTGCGTACGGCAGCGTCTTGATCCCGTCGTGGGTCGCGGCGTCGAGCAGCGCGCCGATGTCGACGTCGGTCAGGTGCTGCTTCTTCAGCACTTCGACGGCGGCCTTCAGTTCGCAGATCTGCGGCTCCCAGTCGGGCGGGCAGGGTGACGGCGGTCGGGCGGCGGGAGGCGCAGCGGCGGGCGGGGCGGACGCCGGCTGCGCACCGACGGACGACGCACACGGCAGCAGCACGGCCGCGACGGCTGCGCAGCCGGCGAGGCGACGAACGACACACATCGGAGGCATCATCGGGACCGCATGTTCGGACGGGGGCGAGGGTGCTTGCACGCCGGCGAGTGGCCGGCATGCAGCGGGGCAGGGCGGTGACGATTGTAGCCGACGCCCGTGGCGGCGCCTGCCTGGCTGGCCGCACGCCGCACGGCGGCGGCCCTCGCATGAAAAAAGGCCGGTCCAACAGGACCGGCCTTCTTGCGTTTGCCGAAACGGCGCGGCGCTTAAACCTGCGCGCCCGCGTTCGGATCGTCCGGATCGTGCGCGGTCTTCTTGTCCTTGATCAGGTCTTCGCGCTTGATGCCGAGCCACATCGCGAGCGAGCCCGCGACGAACACCGACGAGTAGATGCCGAACATGATGCCGACCGTCAGCGCGAGCGCGAAGTAGTGCAGCGTCGGGCCGCCGAAGAAGAACATCGACAGCACCATCATTTCCGTCGACGTGTGCGTGATGATCGTCCGCGACATCGTGGTCGTGATCGCGTGGTTGATCACTTCCTGCACGCTCATCTTGCGTTCGCGGCGGAACGTCTCGCGGATCCGGTCGAAGATGACGACCGACTCGTTGACCGAGTAGCCGAGCACCGCGAGGATCGCCGCGAGCACCGCCAGCGAGAACTCCCACTGGAAGAACGCGAAGAAGCCGAGAATGATCACGACGTCGTGCAGGTTGGCGATGATGCCGGCGACCGCGTACTTCCATTCGAAGCGGAACGACAGGTAGATCACGATGCCGATCACGACGCACGCGAGCGCGAGCAGGCCGTCGGTCGCGAGCTCCCGGCCGACCTGCGGGCCGACGAACTCGACACGCTGCAGCGTGACGTCCGGGTTCTGCGCCTTCAGCGCGCCCATCACCTGGTCGCTCTGCTGCGCGGACGTGAGGCCTTCCTTCAACTGCAGCCGGATCAGCACGTTGCGCGACGTGCCGAAGTTCTGCACCTGCGCGTCGGCGTAGCCGAGCTTGCCGAGCGTCGCGCGCACCGGTTCGAGTTCCGCGGCCTGCTGGTACTGCACCTCGATCACCGTACCGCCGGTGAATTCGACGGACAGGTGCAGCCCGCGGTGGAACAGGAAGAACACGGCGGCGAGGAACGTGACCAGCGAGATCACGTTGAACACCAGCGCGTGCCGCATGAACGGAATGTCTTTACGGATGCGGAAAAATTCCATGGTCTCGTCTCCGGGGCCTTATTGGGTCGAGCCCGGTTTCTTCGGCGACACGCCTTGCTGCGCGCGGTTGCGCAGTTGCGGCTTGCCGGTGCGCGGCGCGTTGCCCTTCGCGGGGGCGGCGAGCTTCGCGGCGCGCGCGGTGTCGGTCGATTCGTCCGCGTCGGTGAACGACGCGGGGGCCGCCGCGCCTTCCGGCCTCCACACCTGGCCGATCGCGAGCGACTTCAGCTTCTTGCGGCCGCCGTACCAGAGGTTGACGATCCCGCGCGAGAAGAACACCGCGGAGAACATCGACGTCAGGATACCGAGGCAGTGCACGATCGCGAATGCGCGAACCGGGCCCGAGCCGAACGCGAGCAGCGCGAGGCCGGCGATCAGCGTCGTGACGTTCGAGTCGAGAATCGTCGCCCACGCATGCGCGTAGCCGGCCTGGATCGCGAGCTGCGGCGGCTGGCCCGCACGCAGTTCTTCACGCACGCGCTCGTTGATCAGCACGTTCGAGTCGATCGCCATGCCGAGCGCAAGCGCGATTGCGGCGATACCGGGCAGCGTCAGCGTCGCCTGCATCAGCGACAGCACGGCGACGAGCAGCAGCAGGTTGACCGACAGGCCGATCACCGAGACCACGCCGAACAGCATGTAGTACGCGATCATGAACACGGCGATCGCGCAGAAGCCCCAGATCACCGAGTGGACGCCCATCTTGATGTTGTCGGCGCCGAGGCTCGGGCCGATCGTGCGTTCCTCGATGATGTCCATCGGTGCGGCGAGCGAACCGGCGCGCAGCAGCAGCGCGAGGTCGGCCGCGGCCTGCGGCGTCGGCTGGCCCGTGATCTGGAAGCGGTCGCCGAGTTCGGACTGGATCGTCGCGACCGTCAGCACCTCGCCCTTGCCCTTCTCGAACAGCACCATCGCCATCGGCTTGCCGATGTTGTCGCGCGACACCGTGCGCACCGCGCGGCCGCCGGCCGAGTCGAGGCGGATGTTGACCGACGGACGCTGGTGTTCGTCGAAGCCGGCCGATGCATCGATGATGCGGTCGCCGGTGAAGATCACGTCCTTCTTCAGCAGCACGGGCGCCTGGATGCCCTGCGTGAACAGCTCCTCGCCGGGAGGCACCGGGTCGTTCGGGTTCGGGTGCGTGTTGATCGGGTCGGCGAGGCGTGCCTCGAGCGTCGCGGTGCGGCCGATGATGTCCTTCGCCTTCGCGGTGTCCTGCACGCCCGGCAGCTCGACGACGATACGGTCGCTGCCTTGCTGCTGCAGGATCGGTTCCGACACGCCGAGTTCGTTCACGCGGTTGTGGAGCGTCGTCAGGTTCTGCTTGAGCGCGGCGTCCTCGACGGACTTCTGCACGGCCGGCGTGAACGTGCCGACGACCTGCGTGCCGCCGCCGCCGGGCTGGGTCGCCCATTGCAGTTCGGTGATCGACTGTGCGAGCACCTTGCGGGCGTCTTCCGCGGTCTGCGCATCGCTGAAATTGACGACGACGGACTGGTCGACGCGGCTCACGCCGCCGTCGCGGATGTTCTTGTCGCGCAGCAGCGAGCGCGCGTCGGATGCGTCGGAGTCGAGCTTCTTCGTGAGCGCGCCCGTCATGTCGACCTGGAGCAGGAAGTGGACACCGCCGCGCAGGTCGAGGCCGAGATACATCGGCAGCGCGTGCAGGGCAGTCAGCCAGCGCGGCGACGCGCTCTGCAGGTTCAGTGCGACGACGTACTGCGGATCGTTCGGGTCGGCGTTCAGCGACTTCTGCAGCAGGTCCTTGACGCGCAGCTGCGTATCGGTGTCCTTCAGGCGCACGCGGATGTTCGCGTTGGTCGCCGTGTTCTCGAAGGTGACGTCGTCCGGCGTGATCTGCGCGGATGCGAGCGCCGATTCGACCTGGGTCAGCGTGGTCGAGTCGAGCTTGACCGTGGCCTTGCCGCTCGACACCTGCACCGCCGGCGCTTCGCCGAAGAAGTTGGGCAATGTGTACAGAAGGCCGATGGCGAGCGCCACGACCATCACGACATATTTCCAGAGTGGATAACGATTCATGAGGGGGCCGAACGGGTGGTTGGCGTGAAAGCGTCGCGTCCGGCGCCGCGGCGGCCCGCTCTCTCAGGCGGGCACGGCGCGGGGAGCCGGACGCTCGGTGAAGGGCTTACAGCGACTTGATCGTGCCCTTCGGCAGAATGGTCGTGACCGCAGCCTTCTGCACGGTGATTTCAGTACCTTCGGCGATCTCGATGCCGATGTAGCCTTCGGTGACCTTCGTCACCTTGCCGACGACGCCGCCGCTCGTGACGACTTCGTCGCCCTTGGCCATGGCCGCGAGCATGTTGCGGTGCTCCTTCTGACGCTTCATCTGCGGACGGATCATGATGAAGTAGAGCACGCCGAACATCAGGATGAGCGGCAGGAAGCTCATCAGGCTCGATTCGGCGCCACCGGCACCTTGAGCGAAGGCATTGGAAATGAACGGCACGTTGGTCTCTCCGTAGGGGAAGATCGAAAAATAAGCCGGTTATTCTACCACCGGCCCCATGCGCAAACGGCGCAGCAAATGCGCTTTCGGATCAAGCTGTTAAAGCGCGAACCGGCACCATTGCGACTTGTTTGGAAAGGCAATTGTAATATTTGGCGGTCGGGTCCGGCAGTTGGAGCGCGTTATTTAGTACACGTCCTATGTGACGAACCGCCGCGCGGCCCGTCGGCCCGTCAGTCGACGCCTCTGGCGCGGTCCTCCGCGAAGCGCTGGCGGAACGCGTCGAACGTATGGGTCTCGATCGCGTCGCGGATCTCGCTCATCAGCTGCAGGTAGTAGTGCAGGTTGTGGATCGTGTTGAGCTGCGCGCCGAGGATTTCGCCGACGCGGTGCAGGTGATGCAGGTAGCCGCGCGAGAAGTTCCGGCACGTGTAGCACGCGCAGCTTGCATCGAGCGGCTTCAGCGAGTTCTTGTGCGTCGCGTTGCGGATCTTCACGTCGCCGAAGCGCGTGAACAGCCAGCCGTTGCGCGCGTTGCGGGTCGGCATCACGCAGTCGAACATGTCGATGCCGTTGGCGACGCCCTCGACCAGGTCCTCCGGCGTGCCGACGCCCATCAGGTAGTGCGGCTTGTTGGCCGGCAGCTTCGGGCCCACGTGCCGCAGCACGCGCATCATGTCTTCCTTCGGCTCGCCGACCGACAGCCCGCCGATCGCGAGGCCGTGGAAGCCGAGTTCCGACAGGCCCGCGAGCGATTCGTCGCGCAGGTCCTCGAACATCCCGCCCTGGACGATCCCGAACAGCGCATTCGGGTTGCCGAGCCGGTCGAACTCGTCGAGCGAGCGCTTCGCCCAGCGCAGCGACATGCGCATCGATTCGGCCGCTTCCTTGTGCGTGGTCGGCACGCCGTCGGTCGCGTACGGCGTGCATTCGTCGAACTGCATCACGACGTCGGAGTTCAGCACCTTCTGGATCTGCATCGACACTTCCGGCGACAGGAACAGCTTGTCGCCGTTGATCGGCGACGCGAACGTGACGCCGTCCTCGGTGATCTTGCGCAGGTCGCCGAGCGAGAACACCTGGAAGCCGCCCGAGTCGGTCAGGATCGGCTTGTTCCAGCCCATGAAGCCATGCAGGCCGCCATGCGCGTCGATCGTGTCGAGGCCCGGGCGCAGCCACAGGTGGAACGTGTTGCCGAGGATGATCTGGGCGTTGATCTCGTGCAGCTCGCGCGGCTGGATCGCCTTCACGGTGCCGTACGTGCCGACCGGCATGAAGATCGGCGTTTCGACCACGCCGTGGTTGAGCTTCACGCGGCCGCGGCGCGCGTGGCCGTCGGTCGTCAGCAGTTCGAATTCGAGCCCGTTGGCCGGGCGCTCCTGCGCGGGCGCGTGCGTATCGTGGGATGAACCTTCGGTCATCGCGTCATTCTCCTTGCCACCGGAAAACAGTCCGGCGCATGTTGGACAGGCCGCCGGGTGCCCGGCGGCGGAAAAGGCGGGTGCGGGCCAGCGTGGCGCGCCCAGCGGGAAATCGGGGCGTGAAGATAGTAACGGGGGCGACGGGCATGCGGTGCGGGACCGTCGCGCCCGTCGCGCTTATGCTTGCGGCGCCTCCGGCGTGTCGCGCCGCGTGAGCAGCATCGCGTCGCCGTAGCTGAAGAAGCGGTAGCGCTGGTCGATCGCGTGCCGGTACGCGGCGCGGATCGTCTCGACACCCGCGAACGCGGACACCAGCATCAGCAGTGTCGACTTCGGCAGGTGGAAGTTCGTGACGAGCCGGTCGACCACGCGAAAACGATAGCCGGGCGTGATGAAGATGTCGGTTTCGGCCTGCGTCGCCGCGAGCGGGCGGCCCGCTTCGTCGGCCGCGCGCGCGGCGGCTTCGAGCGCGCGCATCGACGTCGTGCCGACCGCGATCACGTTGCCGCCGCGCGCGCGGGTCGCGGCGATCTTGTCGACGAGCGACTGCGGCAGGTCGTACCACTCGCTGTGCATCCTGTGCTCGGCGATGTTGTCGACGCGCACCGGCTGGAACGTGCCGGCGCCGACGTGCAGCGTCAGCGTCGCGCGCTCGACGCCCATCGCGTCGAGCTTCTCGAGCAGCGGCTGGTCGAAGTGCAGCCCGGCCGTCGGCGCAGCGACCGCGCCCGGATTGCTCGCGTAGACGGTCTGGTAGCGCGTTTCGTCGGTCGCGTCGGGATCGTGCTCGATATACGGCGGCAGCGGCAGGCGGCCGTACTGCTCGATCAGCGCGAGGCACGGCTCGGGGAAGTGCAGCGTGAAGAACGGCTCGACGCGCTCGCCGACGGTCACGTCGAACGCATCGGCAAGGCGCAGCGTCGTGCCGGCGCCCGGCGACTTGCTCGCGCGGATCTGCGCGAGCGCCGTGTGCGTGCCCGTCACGCGCTCGATCAGCACCTCGATCTTGCCGCCGCTGGCCTTCTGGCCGAAGAAACGCGCCTTCAGCACCCTGGTATCGTTGAAGACGAGCAGGTCGCCGGGCGCGATGCACGACGGCAGCTCGGCGAAACGGCGGTCGACGAGGCGCGCGGGCTCGACGGTGCGGTCGACCTCGAGCAGGCGGCTCGCGGTGCGGTCGGGCAGCGCGGTTTGCGCAATCAGCTCGGGCGGCAGATTGAAATCGAAATCGGAAAGCGTGAACATGCGGGCTGGTTCGAAGCGGCCGGCGGGCGTCGCCGGCAGGGCGGAAACGCGTAAATGGGGCGCGCGAGCCGCTATGATGACGGGATGCGCGGCCTGGCCGGCGTCGTTCGTTCGGACGACGTGAAAGCCGCTATTGTACTTGCCTTGCGAAGCACCCAGACGATCCGATGCCAGTGTCACCACGCCGTTCCACCGCCGCCGTTGCCGATTCCGCCGATCCGTTCGACACGGAGGATGTCGCGTTGCCCGCGCATCGCGCGGCGGAGCGTGACGCGCAGGAGCCTGCCGAGCCACCGCGCGCCGCGCCGCGCCGGGCCGGCCCGAAGC
>NZ_JBNCAB010000124.1:0-15138 GCF_049805555.1 Burkholderia sp. DN3021
GCCGCCGGCCGTGCCGCGCGCCCGACGGCGGCGCACGGCCGCGCGGGCCGTACGCCGCCAATTCGGACAGCACGCCGGCCCGCGCACGGACGCACCGGCTGAAGAGGAGACGCATCATGCTCGCATGGATCGGCGCGATCGCCATCGTCGCGCTGTTCGGCCTGATCATCACGAAGCGGCTGTCGCCGCTCGTCGCGCTGATCGTCGTGCCGGTGGCCGCATCGCTCGCGGCCGGTTTCGGGCTGACCACCGGCAAGTTCATCGTGCACGGCGTACAGAACATCGGCCCGATCGCCGGGATGTTCGTTTTTGCGATTCTATTTTTCGGCATCCTCACCGATGCAGGGATGCTCGACCCGATCATCGCGGGCGTGCTGCGCGTGATCGGCTGCCATCCGCCGCGCATCGTGATGGGCTCGGCGCTGCTCGCGCTGCTGATCCATCTCGACGGTTCGGGCGCCGTCACGTTTCTCGTCACGCTGCCCGCGATGATGCCGCTCTATACGCGGCTCGGGATGGATCGCCGCATCCTCGCGTGCGTCACGTCGATGGCGGCCGGCGTCAACTTCCTGCCGTGGGTCGGGCCGATGCTGCGCGCGTCGGCGGCGCTGCACATTCCCGGCTCGGCGATCTTCATGCCGATGATTCCGGTGCAGATCGTCGGGCTCGCGTTCGTGTTCGGCACCGCGTACGTGCTCGGCGCGCGCGAGGCGAAACGGCTCGGGCTCGATCGCGCCGGCGCGGCGTCGCTCGCGGTCGCGCCGCGCGAGCTGACCGACGCCGAACGCGCGCTGCGCCGGCCCGGGCGCTTTCGCATCAACCTCGCGCTGACGCTCGTCGTGCTCGTCACGCTGGTGTCGGGCATCGTCGACCCGATGGTGATGTTCATGCTCGGCACGGTCGCCGCGCTCGTGATCAACTACCCGGACGTGCAGGTCCAGCGCGAGCGGATCGACGCGCATGCGAAGGCCGCGCTGATGATGGCGAGCGTGCTGCTCGCGGCCGGCGCGTTCACCGGCATCATGTCCGGCACCGGGATGCTGAAGGCGATGGCGGAAGTCGTCGTCGCGCACGTGCCGGTCGAGCATGCGCGCCACATGCCGTTCGTGCTCGGGCTGCTGTCGATGCCGCTCAGCCTGCTGTTCGACCCCGATTCGTTTTATTTCGGCGTGCTGCCGGTGCTCGCGGAAAGCGGCAAGCTGCTCGGCGTGCCGCCGATCCAGATGGCGCAGGCCGCGCTGCTCGGCCAGATGACGACGGGCTTTCCGGTGAGCCCGCTCACGCCCGCGACGTTCCTGATCGTCGGGCTGACCGGCGTCGAGCTCGCCGAACACCAGAAATTCACGATTCCGTTCCTGTTCGCCGCCACCGTGCTGATGGTCTTCGCCGCGGTCGCGGCGGGCGTGTTTCCGTTATGAGCGCCCCCAGACCTGTCGCTTCGCGCCAGGTCCCCCGACGGGACTTCCTTCGGGCGGCCCGGCGTTTTCTTGAGAACGGCGTGGCCGTTCACGTTTTCCGGGAGAGCAGTCCATGCAATTCGACCTGACCGAGGACCAGCGCGCGATCGAAAGCGCGATCGAGAAAATCTGCGCGCGCTTCGGCGACGACTACTGGCTCGAACGCGACCGCGCGGGCGGGTTTCCGGCCGATTTCCACGCGGCGCTCGCCGAGGCCGGCTGGCTCGGCATCGCGATGGACCCGGCTTACGGCGGCGCCGGGCTCGGGATGACCGAGGCCGCGCTGATGATGCGCACGATCAGCGCGTCGGGCGCGGGCCTGTCCGGCGCGTCGGCCGTCCACATGAACATCTTCGGGCTGAACCCGGTGCAGGTGTTCGGCAACGACGCGCAGAAGGCGCGCTTCCTGCCGCCGCTGATCGCCGGGCGCGATAAGGCGTGCTTCGCGGTGACGGAGCCCGACGCGGGCCTCGACACCACGCACCTGACCACGCAGGCGCGCCGCGACGGCGATCATTACGTGCTGAGCGGGCGCAAGATCTGGATCTCGACCGCACAGGTCGCGAACAAGATGCTGATCATCGCGCGCACGACGCCGCTCGACCAGGTCGCGAAGCCGACCGACGGGCTGAGCCTGTTCTATACCGACCTCGACCGCTCGCGCGTCGAGGTGCGCGAGATCGAGAAGATGGGCCGCAAGGCCGTCGATTCGAACATGCTGTTCATCGACAACCTGCGCGTGCCGCGCGACGACCTGATCGGCAGCGAAGGCGACGGCTTCCGTTATCTGCTGCACGGGCTGAATCCCGAACGGATCCTGATCGCCGCGGAGGCGATAGGGCTCGGGCAGGCCGCGCTGCGCCGCGCGACGCAGTATGCATGCGAGCGCGTCGTATTCGGCCGGCCGATCGGGCAGAACCAGTCGATCCAGCATCCGCTCGCGCTGGCGTGGATGCAGCTCGAGGCCGCGTGGCTGATGGTGATGAAGGCCGCGACGCGCTACGACGCGGGGCAGTCGTGCGGCGCGGAGGCGAACGCGGCGAAATACCTCGGCGCGGAAGCCGCGTTCCACGCGTGCCAGACGGCGATCGCGACGCACGGCGGAATGGGCTACGCGAAGGAATACCATGTCGAGCGCTACCTGCGCGAGTGTATGATTCCGAGGCTCGCGCCCGTGAGTCCGCAACTGATCCTGTGCTATATCGCGGAGAAGGTGCTCGGGCTGCCGAAGTCGTACTGACGCGCGGCGGCCCGCCCGGCGCGCGGTTTCCCGTTCCGAATCAAGCGCTCGTCATGGACGTCAAACTCGTTGCCCGCACGCTCGACCTGTTCGAGCTGTTCGCCGCCGAACGGCGGCCGCTGCCGCTGACCGAACTCGCGCGCCTGCTCAACGTGCCGGCGTCGAGCTGCCTCGCGATGGCGCGCACGCTCGTGAGCCGCGGCTACCTGTACGAAGTGCGCAAGCGCGGCGGCTACTACCCGACGCGGCGCCTGCAGACGATCGCCGCCGCGATCGACGCGACCGATCCCGTCGTCGACATCGTGCATCCGCATCTCGTCGCGCTGCGCGACGCGAGCCGCGAGACAGCCGTGCTCGGCAAGATCCAGGGTTCGTCGGTCACGTACCTCGACGTCGTCGAATCGGAGCAGGCGATCCGCTATACGCGCCAGCCGGGCGAACTGCGCCCGCTGCACGCGAACTCGATCGGCAAGGCGATCTTCGCGGAACTCGCCGGCGATGCGCAGCAGGCGCTCGGCGCGCAGTTGCCGTTCGAGCGCTTCACCGACGCGACGGTCGCGGACCTGCCGGCGCTCGTCGCGCAAACCGCGCGGTTTCGCGAACTCGGCTGGGCCGAGAACTTCGGCGAAAGCGCGCCCGAGCTGTCGGCGATCGCGGTCGCGCTGACGCTCGACGGCGACTGGTACGGGCTGTCGGTCGTCGGGCCGACCGAGCGGATCCGCCAGCATCGCGACGCGCATGCGGCGCTGCTCGTCGACGCGAAGGCGCGGCTGCTGGCCGAAAACGCGCGCGGGTAGGGTTAGCGGCACGCGAGGGCCAGTAGCGGGCCAGCGTCTGAGCTGCACCGCAAAAGTCGGGCACCGATCCAAGCTTTGGGGTGCTTTTCATGGCGAAGCATGACGAGCCGTTCCGGCATTCGCTCCTGCCGCGCCGGAAACGGCTCGCCGCGCATCATGCGCCGGCGCGTTGCGCCATCACGACTTCACCCACACGCCGCCGGCACTCGGGTTGTCGCCCTGGGTCCACCATTTCGCGCAGTATTTCGCGCCCTGGTACATCACGCACGTGCCGCCCTGGTAGGCGGTCGTGGCCGACCATACGGGCGAGCCGCCGCCGACCGGCTTCCACACGGCCGCCTGGCCGGGCACGTCGCCCTTCGTCCACCATTGCGCCTGATAGGTCGTGCCCTGGTAGGTGACCGTCGCGCCGGCCGTATAGACCTGGCCGGCCGCCCAGGGCGCGCCCGGCTGCGGCGTGCCGCCGTCCGAGCCGCCGCCGTAGTTCGGGTCCTGCGTGACGCCCGCGCCCCACTTGCCGTCGAGCTTGCGGAAAATCGCCGCGAACGCATACGGCTGCTGCGCGACGCCCGAGCAGGTCGGCGACGCATACGCGCCGTTGTTCGGGCACGGCTGGTCGCGGCCGACCGACCAGTTGCCGAAGAACCCGTAGCCGTTGTCGACCGCCGCGTTCAGCACGCTTTGCGCGTTCGCGAGCGTGAAGGTCTCGCCCTGCACGTCGTTCACGCCGATCATCGGCGTCACCCCCACCATCTGCCACAGTTGCGCGCCGGTCTTCGGCTGGCCGGCCGACTTGAACGCGGTGTCGAGCTGCGAATACAGCGCCTGCGCGGCGCTGATCGCGGCCGCGCCCATGTCGATGTTCGCGGGGCCGTAGTCCATCGTCATCAGGTTCACGGCATCGAACGTCGTCTTGTTCGCGATCGCCGCGTCGACGACGTTCACGCCGTCCTGGGTGAGCCCGGTCGGCATCGTCGGCAGCGTCAGCGTGACGTGCAGCGGCTTGCCCTTCGCCGCATAGTCGGACTGCAGTTGCGCGACGGCCTGGAAGTTGCGCGCGACCGCGGCGGTGTCCTGCTGCGACGCACCTTCGATGTCGAAGTCGATATGCGTGAGACCGTATGTGTCGATCACCGTCTGGTAGGCGGTCTTCAGCGCGGGAACCGTCGAGCAGGCCTGCATCAGCGGCGTGCCGTTCGCACCGCCGAACGACACGGCGACTTCGCCGCCTTTCGCGCGGTAGCTCGCGATCGACGTCGACAGCGCGGTGAGCAGGCCGCCGCTCGCGCCGTTGCCGATCGGCTGCACGCCGCCCCACGACGGCGCGCAGCCGCTGCCCGCGACCACGAACGCGAGCGTGAACTGCTGGATGCCTTGCCGGACGCCGATCTGGTCGACGAGCGGCGTCGGATAGAGCGTCACGTCGACGAAAGGCGCATAGACGCCGGCGCCGTGGGACGCGCTCGCGGCGGCGAGCAGACAGCCCGCGGCAAGCGCGCGCGGGATGAAACGCTGCAACACGTTGTTGTTCATTCTGTTCTCCAAGTGGAAGAGGGATACGCTGGCCCGCGTATCGCCGCCGGGCGGACGACCGGGCATGCCCGGCCGGCGGCGTGCCCATCTTGGAGGATTCGCGCCGAATAGTGAATGGTCAGGAGTTCTTTTTGTTATTTGATTTCCGATACGTAACGATCTTGCCGATTCGACACCGTTCCGTAATGCATCGGCGGACGATTTTCCCGATCGATCGTGCTGATTGCACGAAGCCCGATGCGCGTCGCTAACGTTGCTAACGTTGCGTTAGCCGATACAGGCTGCACCAGTGAGCGGGCCAGCGCGACGAAGCGTTCGACGCACACCGACGCAAACGGCTCGCTCCACGACACGATCTGCTCGACCGAATGCGCACCGGCGATCGGTACATGGATGACGCCCGGGCATGCCGACGTGCGCTGCCCCGGTTCACGCGCCGACCGCGCTCAGCGATACCAGCGCGGCGTATAGACCCACTCGCGTCCGCCGTCGATCGCGAAACGCCGTGTGGTCGACGAGCCGACGATCACCATCGTGCGCATGTCGACCTGGTCGCTGCGCAGCGCGCCGAGCGTCGTCGTCGCGAGCGTCGCGCCCGGCCGGCCGATGTCGCGCCCGAGCACGACCACCGTATCGGCCGCACGATGCGCGCGCACGACATCGAGCGCGCGGTCGAGCTGCCACGGCCGCGCACGCGAAATCGGGTTGTAGAACGCCATCACGAGATCGGCTTGCGCCGCATGCCGCAGGCGCATCTCGATCACGTCCCACGGCTTCAGGTTGTCCGACAGCGAGATCGCGCAGAAGTCGTGGCCGAGCGGCGCGCCGGCCTGTGCGGCGGTCGCGAGCGACGCCGATACGCCGGGTTCCACGCGCAGGTCGACCGCGGCCCATTGCGGATCGCGAGATTCGTCGAGCGCTTCGAGCACGGCCGCGGCCATCGCGAACACGCCGGGGTCGCCCGACGACACGACCACGACGCGCCGGCCTTCGGCCGCGAGCTCGAACGCATGGCGCGCGCGCTGCATCTCCTCGCGATTGTCGGTGCCGTGCACGCGCTGGTCCGCACGGAACGGGCCGGCCATGTTCACGTAGGTCGTGTAGCCGAGGATGTCGGTCGCCTCCGCGAGCGCGGCGCGCGCGGCCGGCGTGAGCCACGCGGCGGCGCCCGGGCCGAGGCCGAGCACCGTCAGGCGGCCGCGTGCACGGCCCAGCGTGGCGGGATCGACCGGACGCGATGCGACCGCGCACGCGAGCCCGTTCGACGCTGCGTGCAGCGTGTGCGCGACGCGCAATGCGCGGCCGAGCAGCGTGGCCGCATCGGCTTGCGCGTCACCGTCGACATCGACGAAGCGCAGCGGCACGCCGAGCGTTTGCGCCGCTTCCTCCAGCATGGTTTCGCCGATTGCCGACGCCGGCGCGACGATGGCCGCGAGCGCCAGCCGCGCGAGGCCTTGTGCGTCGAGCGCGGCTTCGATGCGCGCGGCGAGCGCTTCGTCCGCGTGCACGGTTTGCGCATCGACGCCGACCACCACGCTGCGCGGATGGATCACGAGTTCGTCGCGCGTGCCGCGCCATGCATCGGGCGTCACGCGGATCGCATGCGCGGCTGCGTCGTCGCGCGGCAGCGCGACATCGTCGAGCCACGGCGCCGCGCCGTCGATGCGCGTCGACGCGCCCGCGAGCAGGTCGGACACGAAGCGCTTGCCCTGCGCGAGATCGGCGAGCGCATAGCCTTCGGGCGGATTGAGCACGCACGCGCCGAAGCGCAGTTCGCCGCTCGTCGTGATCGCCGGCGCGACGCCGAGCCAATCGGCGATTTCGCGCGCGATCGCGTTGACGCCCGTCAGCCCGCCGAGCAGCGGCACGACGGCCGAGCCGTCCTCCGCGACCGCGAGCACCGGCGGCTCGACGCCCTTGTCGGCCAGCGCGGGCGCGACGCAGCGAATCACGATGCCGGCGGCGCACAGCGCGACGATCGGCAAGCCTCGCGCATAGAGTTCGCGCAGGTGCGCGCCGAGTTCGTCGAACGGCTCGTCGGCATCGACGCGCGACGCGAGCCCGTGCACGCGGGCGCCCGGGTAGCGCGCCTGGATGCGCCGTGCGGTGTCGAGCGCACCCGCGCCGAGAATCACGATCGCGGGCGGAGTCGTCATCCTTGCCATTTTTCCCCCGGCACGACGAGCAGCGAGAAATACGGCGACGCCATCGGGTCGACTTCGTCGAGCGGCACGATGCGCTGGCTCGCCATCGTCGCGCGCTCGACATACAACGCGCGCTTCGCGAGCCCGAGTTCGTCGAGCACGCGCCGCACCTTGTCGAAATTGCGGCCGAGCTTCATCACGACGGCCGCGTCGGCCTGCGCGAGCCGCGCGCGCAGCTCGTGCTCGGGCAGCACGCCCGACAGCACCGACAGGCTCTGGTTGCGATAGACGAGCGGCTGGCCGAGCACGGCCGTGCCGCCGAGCATCGCGCACACGCCCGGGATGACCTCGGTGTCGTAGCGCGGTGCGAGGCGGTCGTGCAGGTACATGTACGAGCCGTAGAAGAACGGATCGCCTTCGCAGATCACCGCGACGTCGCGGCCCGCGTCGAGGTTCGCCGCGACGATTTCGGCGGCCGTATCGTAGAAGTCGGCGATCACCGTCTCGTAGCAGAGCGGCGGCGGCAATGCCTCGGTCGTCACCGGATAGACGAGCGGCAGCTGCGTCTGCGTGTCGAGCAGGTGCGCTTCGACGATGCCGTAAGCATTGCCTTTCTTGCCCTTCGCGACGAAATACGCGACCACGGGCGCGGCCTGCAGCACGCGCAGCGCCTTGATCGTCATCAGTTCGGGGTCGCCGGGGCCGACGCCGACCCCGAACAGGCGTCCGCGCGCGGTCGTCATTCGACCTCCGTCGCGAGCGCGTTGACTGCGGCGGCGGCCATCGCGCTGCCGCCGCGCCGGCCGAGCAGCGCGACGTACGGCACGCCGCGGCTGTCGGCGTCGAGCATCGCCTTCGATTCGGCCGCGCCGATGAAGCCGACCGGGAATCCGAGGATCAGCGCGGGGCGCGGCGCGCCGGCGTCGATCATGTCGAGCAGGTGGAACAGCGCGGTCGGCGCGTTGCCGATCACGACGACGCTGCCGGCGAGATGCGGGCGCCACAGTTCGAGCGCGGCGGCCGAGCGCGTGTTGCCGAGATGGCGCGCGAGGTCGGGCACCTCCGGCTCGCCGAGCGTGCAGATCACGGGATTGCCGGCCGGCAGCCGCGCGCGCGTGATGCCTTCGGCAACCATCTTCGCATCGCACAGGATCGGCGCGCCGGCCGCGAGCGCCGTACGGCCCGCGGTGCCGGCGCCGGCCGAGAAGCGCAGGTCGTAGACGACATCGACCATCCCGCACGCGTGGATCACGCGCACCGCGAGTTTCTCGAGATCGGGCGGAACCTGCGACAGGTCGGCCTCGGCGCGGATCGTCGCGAACGACTGGCGGTAGATTTCCTGCCCGTCGCGAATGTAGTCAAGCATCGGTGGTGGTGTCCTGGCTATGCCGTGCGCCCGTCAGTCGGGCCGCGGCCTGGTCAATCGTCAGATGGCGCGCGAGCGGGGCGCCGAGGCCCGCGGCGGCGTCGCACCGGTAAAGGTCGTAGTGCGCGGGCGCCACCGCGACCAGCGTGTGCGCAGCGGGATGCGGCAGCGCGCAGTGGCGCTCGCAGCCGGTCAGGTGCACGTCGACCGGATGGCCGATGCGTGCGGCGAGCGCGAGCGCGTCGCGTTTCGTGTCGGCGTGTGCTTTCGCGCAGCCCGCGCTGCCGGTGCACGCGACGAGCGTCGCAAGCGGGTCGGACGATGCGCAGACGAGGCCGAGCGCCGCGAGCGCATCGAGCGTGGCCGGTGCGCGTGCGTGCGACACGCCGTGGATGAACACGCCTTGCCACGGCGTCATCGACAGCGTGCCGTCGCCGTCGGCTTCGGCCAGTGCGGCGAGCCGTTCCAACTGCGTCGCGTCGAGCCGCCCGAGCACGAATTGCGCGCCGACGCTGCAGCGCGCCGCGTCGAGCGACAAACGCGCGCCGAAACGCAGTGCGGCATCTGAACGCGTGCGCCGCCAGCCGGCGAGCGCGGGATTGGCCGCGAGCGGGAAGGGCAGGTAGTGCTGCGCGCGTTCGAGCAACGCGCGTTCGCCGCACGTCGCGAGCAGTGCACGCATCCGCGTGACGTCGGCCGACGCGAGATCGAGGAACGCGAGCAGCAGCGCGCGGACGAGCGCGACGCTCTGGTCGGGCGACACATCGACCGAAGCAGGCGTGTCATCGAATGCGACCGGCGGGCAGCCGGCCAGCCCGGCCGCGATGCGCACCACGCCGTCGTCGCGGCGCCATGCGGCGAGCCAGATGTCGTGCGGATGATCGAGCGCCGCGACCGATTCGCCGCCGTCGAGCTGGATCGCGAATTTCGGCGACAGCTCGCCGCGGCGCGGCTCGCTTGCCAGCATGTCGAGCAGCGGAACGGCGAGCGCGCGGCTGTCGACGAGCGCGGCGGGGTCGTGTCCGGCGAGCGGGCTGAGCATGACATTGCGGACGTCGTCGCTCGCGGCGAGTGCGGCCGTATCGGCGGTTGCGTCCGCGGTCGATTTTGCGGCGACATCGGCGCGCGGGCCGAGCCCCGCGTCGAGCAACGCGCGCGTCAGCGCGTCGGCCGCGCCGTCGCGAATGCCGCGTAGCTGGAGATTCGCACGATTGGTCGCGTCGATCGCGCCGGAGCCGTATGCGCGCGCGGCGGCGGCGATCGCACGCGCCTGGCGCGCGTCGAGCCGGCCGCCCGGCAGCTTGATCCGGCACAGCCCGCCATCGGCGGCCGCGACGACGCGCACGAGCCCCGGGCAGGCCGACGGGTGCACGACGGGCGACGCAGGAATCGAATCGGGGGCGGAACTCAACGGGGTATCGGGACAGTGTCGCGCCGCGGGCCAACGCATCGGTACACCCCGCCCGACGCCGACTGGCACGCACGCACTTTCTGGCCGGCAGGTCTCCTGGCTGACAGGTCGGCGCCGGCTCCCGGCCTTCCCGGTCGAACCAGTGGCGTGAGGGGGGAGATCGGCTCGCTGTCTACAGTTGCGGGGGCAGCCACAGCGGCGCGCGGCGCGCCCTGTGTTCCCTCTTCGGCCCCGAAGGGCACCGGCGAACGAACGGCCGTAGGATACCCGATTTCGACCGCGGTTCGCGACCGGAAAGCCGTTCTCGGCGGACGAAGCGGGGGTTGGCCCGACGCCGGCGGGCCGGCAGGTGAAACGCGGGATGGAACACGGTACCATGCCGTCTTTCGCGATGCGGACGGCTGCGCCGGCCCTTTTTCGGCCGCGCAGCGACACGATGGAATCGAACGATGGGGAAGGGTGCATGACGGCGTGGCTGACGGTAGTGGGCATCGGCGACGACGGTTACGCGGGGCTCGGACGCAGCGCGCGGCGCGCGCTGCTCGACGCGACGCTCGTCGTCGGCGCGCAGCGGCATCTCGACATGCTGCCCGCACGGCTGCCGGCCGCGCGCGAAACGTGGCCGTCGCCGTTCGACGTCGCGGGCGTGCTCGCGCGTCGCCCGTCGCCCGTCTGCGTGCTCGCGAGCGGCGACCCGATGCTGTTCGGCGTCGGCGCCACGCTCGCGCGCGAGCTTTCCCCCGACGAATGGCGCGTGCTGCCCGCGCCGTCGTCGCTGTCGCTCGCGGCCGCGCGCCTCGGCTGGGCGCTGCAGGATATCGGCGCGGTATCGCTCGTCGGGCGTCCGCTCGCGACGCTCGCGCGCCACCTGCTGCCGGGCCGGCGCCTGTTCGTGCTGAGCGCCGACGGCCGCACGCCGGCCGCCGTCGCGGCCGAACTCGCCGCACGCGGCTTCGGGCCGACGCGCCTCAGCGTGTTCGAACATCTGGGCGGCCCGCTCGAGCGGCGTGTCGACGGCCTCGCGCAGGACTGGAACGTCGACGAAACGGCCGCGCTCAATCTCGTCGCGCTCGACTGCCAGGCCGGCCCCGACGCGCCGCGCCGCGCGCTCACGCCCGGCCTGCCCGACGATGCGTACCGCCACGACGGCCAGCTCACCAAGCGCGACCTGCGCGCGGTGACGCTCGGGCGCCTCGCGCCCGCGCCCGGCGAGCTGCTGTGGGACGTCGGCGCCGGCAGCGGCTCGATCGGCATCGAATGGATGCGTGCGCATCCGTCATGCCAGGCGATTGCGATCGAAGCGCATGCGGAGCGGCAGCGCTACATCGAGCACAACCGCGACGCGCTTGGCGTGCCGGGCCTGCAACTCATCGCGGGGCGCGCACCCGACGCGCTCGCCGGGCTCGCCGCGCCGGATGCGATCTTCATCGGCGGCGGTGCGACGGCGCCCGGCGTGCTCGACGCGTGCTGGTCGTCGCTGAAACCCGGCGGCCGGCTGGTCGCGAACGCGGTCACGCTGCAGGGCGAGATGGCGCTCGCCGCATGGCGCGATGTGCACGGCGGCACGCTCACGCGGGTGTCGCTCGCGCATGCGGAGCCGCTCGGCCGCTTCGATACCTGGCGGCAGCCGTTGCCGGTCACGCTGTACGACGTGCGCAAGCCCGACGCGGCCGGACCAACGAACCCGATGGACGCGTGATGCGCGACGAAACCCCCGAACAGCACGCACCGCTGCGCTTCGGCTATACGACCGGCAGCTGCGCGACCGCGACGTCGCTCGCGGCCGCGCGCCTGCTGCTCGCGGGCCACGCGGACGATGCGGTCGAGATCGTGCTGCCGAAGGGGCAGCGCGTGATGATGCGGCTCGAGTTCTGCCGGATCACGGCCGACGGCGCCGAAGCCGGCACGATCAAGGATGCCGGCGACGATCCGGACGTCACGCACGGCGCGCTGATCTTCGCGCGCGTCGCGCTCGCGGCGGCGCCCGGCGTGCGTTTTCACGCGGGGCCGGGCGTCGGCACGGTCACGCGTGCGGGGCTGACGCTGCCGGTCGGCGAACCGGCGATCAACCCGGTGCCGCGCCAGATGATGACGACGCACCTCGACGCGCTGGCGGTCGAGCACGGCTACACGGGCGGCTTCGACGTGACGATCGGCGTCGAAGGCGGCGAAGCGCTCGCGCTGAAGACGATGAACCCGCGCCTCGGCATCGTCGGCGGGCTGTCGATCCTCGGCACGACCGGCATCGTGCGGCCGTTCTCGTGCTCGGCCTATATCGCGTCGATCCACCAGGGCATCGACGTCGCGCGCGCGAACGGCATCCAGCATATCGCCGCGTGCACGGGCAATACGAGCGAGGACGCGATGCGCGCGCACTACCACCTGCCCGACATGGCGCTGGTCGAGATGGGCGATTTCGCGGGCGCGGTGCTCAAGCATCTGCGGCGCGCGCCGGTCGCGCGGCTGTCGATGTGCGGCGGCTTCGGCAAGCTCAGCAAGCTCGCGGCCGGCCACCTCGACCTGCACAGCCGCCATTCGAGCATCGACCTGCCGCTGCTCGCGCAGTGGGCGGCCGAGGCCGGTGCGAGCGATGCGCTGCAGGCCGCGATGCGCGCCGCGAACACGAGCCAGGAGGCGCTGAAGCTCGCGCTGGCCGCGGGCGTGCCGCTCGGCGATCTCGTCTGCGCGCAGGCGCTGCGCGTCGCGCGCGATATCGTGCCGCCTTCGGTGGCCGTCGAGATGTTCGCGATCGACCGGCAAGGCCGCTTCGTCGGGCAGGCGCGATGAGCGCGCGCATCCTGCTGCTCGGCGGCACCGGCGATGCGCTGAAAATCGCGCGCGCGCTCGGCCCGCATCACGTGTATAGCCTGGCCGGCCTCGGCAAGGTGCCCGACGACCTGCGCTGCGACGTGCGCGTCGGCGGTTTCGGCGGCGCCGCCGGATTGGCCGCGTATCTGCGCAGCGCCGGCATCGGCCTCGTGATCGACGCGACACATCCGTATGCCGCGCAAATCAGCGCGAATGCCGCTGCCGCGACGCGCGACGCGGGCGTGCCGCTGTGGGCGCTGCGCCGCGCGCCATGGGTGCCGCAACCCGGCGACGACTGGCGGATGGTCGACGACTGGGCCGGCATCGAGGCCGCGCTCGCGCCGTTCAAGCGGCCGCTGTTCACGCTCGGCCGCGAGCCGCTCGCGCATCTCGACGCGATTCCGCCGCACCAGTTCTGGCTCGTGCGCTGCCTCGACGCGCATCCCGGCAACGCGCACGCGCAGATCGTTGCCGCGCGCGGGCCGTTCACGCTCGACGGCGAGCGCGCGCTGTTCGCGCTGATGGGGATCGACGTCGTCGTCAGCAAGAACAGCGGCGGTGCGGCCACCGAGGCCAAGCTCGACGTCGCGCGCGAACGCAGGCTGCCGGTCGTGATGCTGCGGCGGCCGCCGTTGCCCGACGCCGACCGCACGTTCGACTCGGCCGCCGCGCTGGTCGACGCACTCGATCCGGCCGCGCGCGCGTGACGCCGCGCGGCCGATCGTCCAACGAATTGACGGAGATTTTTCGATGACGGTGTATTTCATCGGCGCGGGCCCCGGCGACCCGGAGCTGATCACGGTGAAGGGCCAACGCCTCGTGCGCACCTGCCCGGTGATCCTGTATGCGGGCTCGCTGGTGCCGGCGGCCGTGCTCGACGGCCATCGCGCGGAGCAGGTCGTCAATACGGCCGAACTCGACCTCGACGCGATCGTCGCGCTGCTCGCCGCCGCGCATGCGAAAGGGCAGGACGTCGCGCGCGTGCATTCGGGCGATCCGTCGCTGTACGGTGCGATCGGCGAGCAGATCCGCCGGCTGAAGGCGCTCGGGATTCCGTACGAAATCGTGCCGGGCGTGACGGCCACGGCCGCGTGCGCGGCGACGCTCGGCGTCGAGCTGACGCTGCCCGGCGTTGCGCAGACGGTGATCCTCACGCGCTTCGCGGGCAAGACGACGATGCCGGAAGGCGAAGCGCTCGGCGCACTCGCCGCGCACCGCGCGACGCTCGCGATCCATCTCGGCGTGCGCCATCTCGCGCGCATCGTCGACGAAGTGCTGCCGCATTACGGCGCCGATTGCCCGGTCGCGGTGATCTATCGCGCGAGCTGGCCCGACGAGGAACGCGTGACCGGCATGCTCGCCGACATCGTCGGCAAGGTGCAGGGCACGCAGATCGAGCGCACCGCGCTGATCCTGATCGGGCGCGTGCTCGACGCCGAAGGGTTCGCGGATTCGACGTTGTACGCGAGCGCGGGCTGATCACGCTTGTGCCGGCCGGAGTGCGGCGCGACGTTCGCGCAGGTGCGCGTCGCACGCGGATCGGCGATCGCGGACATCACGCGCACGATGACGGTCGAACCGCGTTCGCAACCCATGCCTCATGCCGATCTGCGAACAACTGATCGGCGCGCTGGCCGACGACGTGCAGCCCGCGATCCGAGTGTGCCGGCTATGCGACGAAGACGCGTGCGAGTTGCGGCGATGCGTGCCTATCGACGGTTGCCGTCGGAGCGGGAAACGAGCGGCTGACGTACGGCCGACCGCCTAAGCACTCGCAACACGCCGCGCGAGCCGCGGCGCAAAACCCGCCGCCAGCGCGAACAGCACGACGCACAGGCACGCCATCGCCACCCACGCGGGCGCCAGGTCCGCGAGATGCTGGCGCACGACGCCGGCCGCGAACGGGAACAACCCGGCGATCAGGTAGCCGACACCCTGCACGAACCCCGTCAGCGCTGCGGCGTCCGCCGGCGTCGCCGCATGGTCGACCGTGACGATCAGCGACAGCGGGAACAGCGCGCCGATCCCCGCGCCGAGCAGCAGCGCGGCCGGCAAGGCGAGCGCTTCGGGCGCGGCCAGCATCGCCAGCAACCCGACGAACAGCGACGCGATCGCCGCATGCAGCACGGGCCGGCGATCGGGCAGGCGGTCGATCGTCGCCGAGATCGTCAGCCCCGCGACGACTTCCGCGAGCGTCACGCCGCCGAGCAGGCTGCCGGCCGCCGTCGGCGACCAGCCGAGCCGCATGTAGTACGGCGGCAGCCACGCGAGCACCAGCGTGTACGCGCCCGTCGCGATCCCGAAGAACAGCGCGAGCCGCCATGCGCGCGGCGAACGCGACGGCTGCGCGGTCGATGCCGAAGCCGGCCCGGCGGCGAGCGC
>NZ_JBNCAB010000125.1:0-15092 GCF_049805555.1 Burkholderia sp. DN3021
CTCGCCGGCTGCGCTGCGTTTGCACCGGCCGCACCCGACGCATCGGGCGCCGACGCGGCCGATGCCGCATCCGCCGCGCTGGCCGCGGTCGGCACGACGGGCTGCGGCAGCGTCTTGAAGCCGGCCGCGACGGCGGCGGGCTTGTTCGCATCGCCGATCACCGGTGCATTGACGGGTTCGGTCGCCGACGCCGCGGCAGCCACGGCCGCGGCTTCGTTCTGCGGGTTCTGGCGCTCGACGAGGAAGAAGTCGAGCACGCGGCGCGCGATCGGGCCCGCGGCCTGCGCGCCCCAGCCGCCGTTCTCGACGACCAGCGCCAAGGCGATCTGCGGATGGTCGACCGGCGCGTACGCGATGAACAGCGCGTGGTCGCGCAGATGCTCGGCGAGCAGGTGGCCCTTGTAGTTGGAGCCCTGCAGCGAAAACACCTGAGCGGTACCGGTCTTGCCGGCGGCGAGATACGGCACGCCGCGGAACACCTTGTAAGCGGTGCCGGACGGGTTCTCGATCACGTTCTCCATCCCGCGCTTCACGACGTCGATGTCGGCTTGCTTGAGCGGGATCGTTTCACTTTCCTTCGGCACGGTCAGGCGGCGCCCGCGCGTGATCGGATCCTCGACTTCCTTCACGAGGTGCGGCTTCATCACGATGCCGTTGTTCGCGAGCGTCGCGGTTGCGTGCGCGAGCTGCAGGATCGTGAACGAGTTGTAGCCCTGGCCGATCCCGAGGCTGATCGTCTCGCCGTCGAACCACTTCTGCTGCGCGGCTTTCTTGAACGCCTTCTTCTTCCAGTCGGTCGATGGCAGGATCCCGCGCGCTTCGCCCTGGATGTCGATCCCGGTGATCTGGCCGAAGCCGAACGGCTTCATGAAGTTCGCGATCGCGTTCACGCCGAGGTCGCGCGCGAGCATGTAGAAGTAGGTGTCGTTCGACACCATGATCGCCTTGTTCATGTCGACCCAGCCCTGGCCCGAGCGCACGTCGTTGCGGAACGTGTGGCCGCCGAACGTGAAGTAGCCGGGATCCTGGAACCCCCAGCCCGGCGAGCGCTTGCCGAGCGTCAGGCCCGCGAGCGCCATGAACGGCTTGTACGTCGAGCCGGGCGGGTAGGTGCCGTGCAGCGGACGGTTCAGGAGCGGCTTGTCGGTCGAGTTGTTCAGCTCGTCCCAGGTCTGCTGGTCGATGCCGTCGACGAACGAATTCGGGTCGAAGCTCGGCGACGACACGAACGCGAGCACGTCGCCCGTCTTCGGCTCGATCGCGACGAGCGCGCCGCGCTTGCCGGCGAACGCCTGCTCTGCAACCTGCTGCAACCCGATGTCGAGCGACAGCACGAGGTTGTTGCCGGGCGTCGCCTGCGTGCGCGACAGCGTGCGCACGGGCCGGCCGCCGGCCGTCACCTCGACTTCCTCGAAGCCGGTCAGCCCGTGCAGCTCGGTCTCGTAGCTCTGCTCGACGCCGATCTTGCCGATGTAGTCGGTGCCCTTGTAGTTGTTCGCGTCGCGGCGCGGATCGTAGTTTTCCTGGTCGCTGTCGTTGTCGTCGCTCATCGCGTCGATGCGATCCTGGTCGCGCTTCGAGATCCGGCCGATGTAGCCGATCACGTGTGCGGCCGTCGTGCCGAGCGGATATTGGCGGAACAGCCGCGCGCGCACGTCGACGCCGGGGAAGCGGAAGCGCTGCGCGGTGAAGCGCGCGACTTCCGCGTCGGTGAGCCGCGTGCGGATCGGCAGGCTCTCGAAGTTCTTCGAGTCTTCCTGCAGTTTCTTGAAGCGGCGGCGGTCGCGTGCGTCGATCGGGACGATCTCGGACAGCTTGTCGATCGTGTTGTCGAGCGTGTCGTCGAGCTTCGACGGCGTGATCTCGAGCGTATACGCCGAATAGTTCTTCGCGAGGATCACGCCGTTGCGGTCGGTGATGATCCCGCGGTTCGGCACGATCGGCGCGACCGAGATGCGGTTTTCCTCTGCCTGCAGCGCGTATTTGCCGTGCTGCATCAGCTGCAGGTAGAAGAAGCGGCTCGCGAGCAGCCCGAAGCAGACGAACACGAACACGCCCGCCGCCGCGACGCGCAGGCGGAACTTCGAGAGCTGCTGTTGGGTGTCGTTGAATTCGGTCATGCGGTTGAGCGTCTATCCGACCCGCGCGCGGGCGGGCAAGGTGCCGCCCCGGAGCGCGGCGCGCGGCGGGTTTGGGGGCGGCGGGTATTCAAGGTCGTCCGGCTCAGATGGGGCGCGTGTCGTCCGGATCGACCGGGCGACGTTGCGGCATCAGCAGCAGGTGGCTCGCGATCGGCCACAGCGCGGCCTCGACGAAGCCGTCGACCAGGTAGCGCCAGCCCGGGAACGCGGCGCCCATCAAGAGACGGATCACGAACGGCACGAGCTGCGCGACGACGAGCAGCGGCGTGACATACAGCACCTGCACGCCGATCGGCATCCACAGCACGCGGCGGTGGATCGTGATCGCACCGTACGACAGCAGCGTATAGGCGAGCGCGTGCTCGCCAAGCAGCCCCGCGTCATGCACGTCCATCAGGATGCCGAGCGCGAACGCGACGCCCATCCCGACCTTGCGCGGCTGGTGGATGTTCCAGAACAGCAGCACGAGCGCGACGAAGTCGGGCACGCCGGGCAGGCGGCCCCACGGCATCAGGTTCAGCAGGAATGCGGCGGCGAGGCTGAAGACGATGAAGTACGGATTGACCGGCTGCAGGATGTATTGCGGGCGGTTCATCGCTGGGCTCCTGGTTGCCCGGCCGCGGGCTTCGCGGGTGCAGCGGCGGGCGCGGCCGGCGCGGGCTTCGCGCCCGGCTGGGCCGCGGCTGCCGGTTTCGCGTTCGCGTCGGCCTTGTCGGCTTTCTCGCCCTTCGCGGCGGCTTTCGCGCCCTTCTTGCCGCCCTTCGCGTTCTTGTCGGCGGCCGGTTCGAGCTCGGCCGGGCGCGGCGGGATGTCGTGCTGGTAATGCAGCACGAGCATCTGGCGCGCGCCGCGCACGGCCGCGACCGGCGCGCAGGTCACGCGTGCGAATGCGGTATCGGCGAGCTTGTCGACGCGCGCGACCTTCGCGACCGGCAGGCCGGGCGGATAGACGCCGTCGAGGCCGCTCGTGACGAGCTCGTCGCCGGCGAGGAGATCCGCGCTCGTCGGCACGAAGCGCAGGTCGAGCGAATCGCCCTTCGGCGTGCCGTAGATCACGCTGCGCAGGCCGGTGCGCAGCACCTGCACCGGAATCGCGAGATCGCGGTCGGTGACCAGCGTGACTTCGGACTGCAGCGGGAACACGCGCGTGACCTGACCGACCACGCCGTCCTCGCTGACCACGGGCGCGCCGTTCTGGATGCCCTGCTGCGAACCTTGCCCGACCACGATCTTCTGCGTGAACGGATCGCTCGTGTCGTACTGGATCTCGACCGGCGTCGATTGCGTCGCGATGTGCTGGCGCAGCTCGAGCACCGCGCGCAGGTGCATGTTTTCCTGCGCGAGCACGGCGGCCTGGTTGGCCTGCGTCGACAGTTGCAGGTTGCGCTTGCGGAGGTTGTCGTTCTCGTGGCGCAGCGATGCGCCGGTGACAGCGATGTCGGCCGCGCCCATGAACAGGTCGCGCGGCACGAGCGCCACGCGCTGCAGCGGATAGAGCACGGTGCCGAGCACGCCGCGCAGGATTTCGAGCGTGCTGAAGCGCGCGTCCGACACGAGGAGCGCGATGGCGAGGGCAACGAAGAAGATGAGCCGCGCGAGCGCGGGCGGACCTTGCTTGAAGAGGGGCGGCGGACTGTATTCCATGGTCGGCGCCGGGCGCGTGTGATCGGTTAAATGATGCTCAGACGCGCGAACGGCGCGGCGGTTCGTTCTGAACGAGCGATCCGGCCACGCCGCAGGTGCGTCATATCAACGAAACAGCTTAGACGATCACTCGTACGAGAAGATGCTGCCGAGCTTGTCCATGCGCTCGAGCGCCATGCCCGAACCGCGCACGACGCAGGTGAGCGGATCTTCCGCGACGAGCACCGGCAGGCCGGTTTCTTCCGCGAGCAGGCGGTCGAGGTCGCGCAGCAGCGCGCCGCCGCCCGTCAGCATCATCCCGCGTTCGGCGATGTCGGCGCCGAGTTCCGGCGGCGTTTGTTCGAGCGCGATCTTCACCGACGACACGATCTGGTTCAGCGGATCGGTCAGCGCTTCGAGGATTTCGTTGCTGGAGATCGTGAAGCTGCGCGGAATGCCTTCCGACAGGTTGCGGCCCTTCACTTCCATTTCCTTGACTTCGGAGCCCGGGAACGCGGAGCCGATTTCCTTCTTGATCGCCTCGGCCGTTTGTTCGCCGATCAGCATCCCGTAGTTGCGGCGGATGTAGTTGACGATCGCCTCGTCGAACTTGTCGCCGCCGACGCGCACCGAGCCCTTGTATACGATGCCGCCGAGCGAGATCACGCCGACTTCCGTCGTGCCGCCGCCGATGTCGACGACCATCGAGCCAGTGGCTTCCGACACCGGCAGGCCCGCGCCGATCGCGGCCGCCATCGGCTCCTCGATCAGGTAGACCTGCGATGCGCCGGCGCCGTGCGCGGCTTCCTTGATCGCGCGGCGCTCGACCTGGGTCGAGCCGCACGGCACGCAGATGATGATGCGCGGCGACGGCGAGAACATGCGCGACTCGTGCGCCGTCTTGATGAACTGCTTGATCATTTGCTCGGTGACGGTGAAGTCGGCGATCACGCCGTCCTTCATCGGGCGGATCGCCTCGATGTTGCCCGGCACCTTGCCGAGCATCTGCTTGGCTTCCTTGCCGACCGCCTGGATCGTCTTCTTGCCGTTGGGGCCGCCTTCCTGACGAATCGACACGACGGACGGTTCATCGAGCACGATGCCCTTGCCGCGCATGTAGATCAGGGTGTTTGCGGTGCCGAGATCGATCGCGAGATCGTTGGAGAAGTAGCTGCGCAAAAAACCGAACATTCAGAATCCTGTTTCGCTCTGGGCCGGCCCTGCATAGCGAACGCTGAGGGCGGGCAGCGGAAAAAATAACAGCCTCGGGAAGCGTGGCGGAAGCGACCGCCGCGGCGCACGAAGCTGCGAGTGATGTCTACCGGGGATCGCACGAAGCACGCACGGCTTGCCGAAGCGGGGCGAAACGGTGCGGGAAAAGGCTGCCGGGTTTGGGTCGAACGCGTAATGATACCTTATAATTTCACGGTATTTGAATCGAAACGGGCGGTATTTTTGCCGCTTCGGTCCCGATTTTTGAGGGTGGGATCGCACCCTCCAACCCCCCGCAGCAGCGCTGCTTTCGATGCGCTGCACAGCCTTGTTTTTTCCGGTGATCGCATGGCCCTGACCCTGACCGATGTGAAACGCATCGCGCACCTGGCGCGACTCGAAATGGCCGACGCCGACGCCGAGCACATGCTCGGCCAGCTCAATGAATTCTTCGGCCTCGTCGAGCAGATGCAGGCGGTCGACACCGCCGGCATCGCGCCGCTCGCCCACCCGATCGAACAGATCCAGGAAGTCGCGCAGCGCCTGCGCGACGACGCCGTGACGGAAATCGTCCATCGCGACGACAACCAGCGCCCGGCGCCGGCCGTCCAGGACGGCCTCTATCTCGTGCCGAAGGTGATCGAGTAAGCATTCGACGACAAGCGCGCCGGCCAGCGCCGCGCGCCACCCAGAATTCCCAGGAAAACCACTCAATGCACGCAAAAAGCCTGACCGAACTGCGCGCCGCGCTCGCCGCCAAGGAATGCTCGGCCGTCGAGCTCGCGCAGCACTACCTGAAACGGATCGACGCCGCGCGCGGCCTGAACGCGTTCGTCCACGTCGACGCCGATCTGACCCTCGCGCAGGCGAAAGCCGCCGATGCCGAGCTCGCGCGCGGCGCGGGCGGCGCGCTGACCGGCCTGCCGATCGCGCACAAGGATGTGTTCGTCACGCGCGGCTGGCGCTCGACCGCCGGCTCGAAGATGCTCGCGAATTATGAAAGCCCGTTCGACGCGACCGTCGTCGCCCGCCTGCAGGCGGCCGGCATGGTCACGCTCGGCAAGACCAACATGGACGAGTTCGCGATGGGCTCGTCGAACGAGAACTCGGCGTTCGGCGCGGTGAAGAACCCGTGGGACACGAACGCGGTGCCGGGCGGCAGCTCGGGCGGCAGCTCGGCCGCGGTCGCCGCGCGCCTCGCGCCGGCCGCGACCGGCACCGACACCGGCGGCTCGATTCGCCAGCCCGCGTCGTTCGCGGGCGTGACGGGCATCAAGCCAACCTACGGCCGCGTGTCGCGCTACGGGATGATCGCGTTCGCGTCGTCGCTCGACCAGGGCGGCCCGATGGCGCAGAGCGCGTCCGACTGCGCGCTGCTGCTGAACGCGATGGCCGGTTTCGACGAGCGCGACTCGACGAGCCTCGAGCGCGACGACGAGGATTTCACGCGCCACCTCGGCCAGCCGTGGGCGGCCGGCAACGATGCGGGCCAGCCGCTCGCGGGCCTGCGCATCGGCCTGCCGAACGAGTATTTCGGCGACGGTCTCGCCGACGACGTGCGCGCGGCGATCGACGCGGCACTGAAGCAATATGAAGCGCTCGGCGCGACGCTCGTGCCCGTGTCGCTGCCGAAGACGGAACTGTCGATCCCCGTGTACTACGTGATCGCGCCGGCCGAGGCGTCGTCGAACCTGTCGCGTTTCGACGGCGTGCGCTTCGGCCATCGCGCCGCGCAGTACGGCGACCTGCTCGACATGTACAAGAAGTCGCGCGCCGAAGGCTTCGGCCCCGAGGTGAAGCGCCGGATTCTCGTCGGCGCGTACGTGCTGTCGCACGGCTACTACGACGCGTACTACCTGCAGGCGCAGAAGATCCGCCGCATCATCGCGCAGGATTTCCAGGAAGCGTTCAAGTCCTGCGACGTGATCATGGGCCCGGCATCGCCGACGGTCGCATGGGATCTCGGCGCGAAGGGCGACGATCCGGTGCAGATGTATCTCGCGGATATCTACACGCTGTCGGTGAGCCTCGCCGGCCTGCCCGGCATGAGCGTGCCGTGCGGCTTCGGCGCGGGCGCGAACGCGAAGCGCCCGGTCGGCCTGCAGATCATCGGCAACTATTTCAACGAAGCCCGCATGCTGCAGGTTGCCGACGCGTTCCAGCGCGCGACCGACTGGCACAAGCAAGTTCCGGCAGGAGTGTAAGCACCATGACTCAATGGGAAGTCGTTATCGGTCTCGAGACGCACGCGCAACTGTCGACCGTCTCGAAGATTTTCTCGGGTGCGTCGACGCAGTTCGGCGCCGAGCCGAACACGCAGGCGTGCCCGGTCGACCTGGCACTGCCGGGCGTGCTGCCGGTGCTGAACCGCGGCGCGGTCGAACGCGCGATCCGCTTCGGCCTCGCGATCGGCTCGACCATCGCGCCGCGCAGCATCTTCGCGCGCAAGAATTATTTCTACCCGGATCTGCCGAAGGGCTATCAGATCAGCCAGTACGAGATCCCGGTCGTGCAGGGCGGCTCGATCACGATCCAGGTGCCGGCCAACGAAAAGGCCGGCAAGCCGGCGTACGAGAAGACGGTCAACCTGACCCGCGCGCACCTCGAGGAAGATGCGGGCAAGTCGCTGCATGAAGACTTCGCCGGGATGACGGGGATCGACCTGAACCGCGCGGGCACGCCGCTGCTCGAGATCGTCACCGAGCCGGAAATGCGCAGCGCGGCCGAGGCCGTGGCCTATGCGAAGGCGCTGCACGGCCTCGTCGTGTGGCTCGGCATCTGCGACGGCAACATGCAGGAAGGCTCGTTCCGCTGCGACGCGAACGTGTCGGTGCGCCCGGTCGGCCAGGAGAAGTTCGGCACGCGCGCGGAAATCAAGAACCTGAACTCGTTCCGGTTCCTCGAGGAAGCGATCAACTACGAAGTGCGACGCCAGATCGAGCTGATCGAGGACGGCGGCGAAGTCGTGCAGGAAACCCGGCTCTACGATCCGGACAAGCGCGAGACGCGTTCGATGCGCAGCAAGGAAGACGCGCACGACTACCGCTACTTCCCCGACCCCGACCTGATGCCGCTCGTGATCGGCCAGGACTGGATCGAGCGCGTGCAGTCCGGGATGCCCGAGCTGCCGGCCGCGATGCAGCAGCGCTTCGTCGAGCAGTACGGCGTGTCCGCGTACGACGCGGGCGTGCTGACGTCGAGCAAGGCGATGGCCGCGTATTTCGAGGCCGTGGTCGCGAAGGCCGGCGCCGCGAACGCGAAGATCGCCGCGAACTGGCTGATGGGCGACGTGTCGTCGCAACTGAACCGCGACGGCATCGAGATCGACGCGATTCCGGTGTCGGCGGCCCAGCTTGCACTCGTGCTGCAGCGCATCGCCGACGGCACGATCTCGAACAAGATCGCGAAGGAAATCTTCGCGACGATCTGGGACGAGAAGGCGGACGACGAAGGCGCGGCCGACCGCATCATCGACGCGAAGGGGCTGAAGCAGATCTCCGACACCGGCGCGCTGGAAGCGATCATCGACGAGGTGCTCGCGGCGAACGCGAAGTCGGTCGAGGAATTCCGCGCGGGCAAGGAAAAGGCGTTCAACGCGCTGATCGGCCAGGCGATGAAGGCGACGAAGGGCAAGGCCAATCCGCAGCAGGTCAACGAACTGCTGAAGAAGAAGCTCGGCTGAACATGATCGCGCGCCTGAGCCGCGCTTGACGACGGGCCGCCCCGAACCTGTTCGGGGCGGCCCGTCGCGTTTGGTGGATGCGTTATCGTATGCATCACACCGCCCAACGGAGGAACGAATGGCGAAACAACCGTCGCTCGACGATTTCCGCGTGCCGTATAGCACGCGCGAGAAGGAAGCCGCCGCATTCAAGCTCGATGCGTTCGACCCGGCCGCGAAGCCGTTCTCGTCCGGTTCGAAGGAAGCCGACCGCGAACGGCTGTCGGCCGTGTCGACCGAGCTCGACGTGCAGCAGGAACGCCTGCACACGCAGCAGAAGAAGCGCGTGCTGCTCGTGCTGCAGGGGATGGATACCAGCGGCAAGGACGGCACCGTGCGCGCGGTGTTCCGCGAGGTCGATCCGCTCGGCCTGCGCGTCGTGTCGTTCAAGGCGCCGACGCCGATCGAAGCCGCGCACGATTTCCTGTGGCGCGTGCACGCGCAGGTGCCGGCCGCGGGCGAGCTCGCGATCTTCAATCGCAGCCACTATGAAGACGTGCTCGTGCCGCGCGTGCTCGATACGATCGACAGCAAGGAATGCGAGCGCCGCTACCGGCAGATCCGCGATTTCGAGACGATGCTCTTCGAGAACGGCACGACGATCGTCAAATGCTTCCTGCACATCTCGAAGGACGAGCAGCGCGAGCGGCTGCAGGCGCGCATCGACGATCCGACCAAGCACTGGAAGTTCGACATCGCCGATCTCGACGCGCGCAAGCACTGGGACGCGTACCAGTCCGCGTACCGCGACGCGCTCGCCGCGACGTCGGCCGAGCATGCGCCGTGGTACGTGATCCCGGCGGACTCGAAGACGCATCGCAACGTGATGATCGCCGAGCTGCTGCTGCGCACGATGACCGACATGAAGCTGGAATTCCCGCCGCCGAAGCCCGAGCTCGAAGGCGTGAAGATCCGTTAAGCTGCCACCCTGTAAAACATCGAACTGAACGGAACCCGACATGATGCGAGTGATTACCGCCAACCTGAACGGCATCCGCTCCGCCGCGAAGAAGGGCTTCTTCGACTGGCTCGGCGAGCAGAACGCCGATTGCGTGTGCGTGCAGGAAATCAAGGTATCGGCCGACGACCTGCCGACCGAATTCGTCGAGCCGCACGGCTTCAGGAGCTATTTCCACCACGCCGAGAAGAAGGGCTACAGCGGCGCGGGCGTGTACAGCCGCCACGAGCCCGACGACGTGATCATCGGTTTCGGCAGCAGCGAATTCGATGCCGAGGGGCGCTACGTCGAGGCGCGCTACGGCAAGCTGTCGGTCGTGTCGGTGTACGTGCCGTCCGGCTCGAGCGGCGAAGAGCGCCAGCAGGCGAAGTACCGCTTCATGGACGAGTTCATGCCGCACCTCGCCCAGCTCAAGAAGAAGCGCGAAGTGATCCTGTGCGGCGACGTGAACATCGTCCACAAGGAAATCGACATCAAGAACTGGAAGAGCAACCAGAAGAACTCGGGCTGCCTGCCGGAGGAACGCGAGTGGCTCACGAAGCTGTTCGACGATGTCGGTTATGTCGACGTGTTCCGCACGCTCGACCAGCGCCCCGAGCAGTACACGTGGTGGAGCAACCGCGGCCAGGCGTACGCGAAGAACGTCGGGTGGCGGATCGACTACCAGATCGCGACGCCCGGCGTGGCCGGTACCGCGAAAAGCACGTCGATCTTCAAGGACATCAAGTTCAGCGATCATGCGCCGCTGACGGTGGACTACGACTACAAGAAGTGACCGCCGGCGCTATGCAGCGCGCGTAGCGGTCGAACCATCCGGTCGCCGGATGCAAAACGGGCCGCATGTCGAACATGCGGCCCGTTTCGTTTTTGCTCCGGTGCGGCGATCGTGCGCGCCGCCCGGCGGCGCTCACTGCTTGAGGGACGCCATGTCCACCACGAACCGGTACTTCACGTCGCTCTTCAGCATCCGCTCGTAGGCCGCGTTGATCTGCTGCATCGGGATCGTTTCGATATCCGACGTGATGCCGTGCTCCGCGCAGAAGTCGAGCATTTCCTGCGTTTCCGCGATCCCGCCGATCAGCGAGCCCGCGAGGCGGCGGCGCTTGAAGATCAGGTTGAACACCTGCGGCGACGGATGGTCGTGCTCCGGCGCGCCGACGAGCGTCATCGTGCCGTCGCGCTTCAGCAGGTTCAGGAACGGGTTCAGGTCGTGCTGCGCGGCGACGGTGTTCAGGATGAAGTCGAAGCTGTTCAGGTGCGCGTTCATCTGCGCTGCGTCCTTCGAGATCACGACTTCGTGCGCGCCGACGCGCTTGCCGTCCTCGATCTTCGACGGCGACGTCGTGAACAGCACGACGTGCGCGCCCATCGCACGCGCCAGCTTCACGCCCATGTGGCCGAGGCCGCCGAGGCCGACGATGCCGACCTTCTTGCCGGGGCCGACGTTCCACTGCCGCAGCGGCGAGTAGGTCGTGATCCCCGCGCACAGCAGCGGCGCGGCGCCGGCCGGGTCGAGCGTCTCCGGCACGCGCAGCACGAACGCCTCGTCGACGACGAGCTGCGTCGAATAGCCGCCGTACGTGACGTCGCCCGTCACGCGATCCTGGCCGTTGTAGGTGCCGACGAAGCCGTTCTCGCAATACTGCTCGAGGCCGTCGGCGCAGCTCGCGCAGGTGCGGCACGAATCGACGAGGCAACCGACGCCGACCAGCTCGCCGACCTTGAAGCGCGATACCTGCGGGCCGGTCGCGGTCACGCGGCCGACGATTTCATGGCCCGGCACGACCGGGTAGATCGTGTTGCGCCATTCGTTGCGTGCCTGGTGCAGGTCCGAGTGGCAGACGCCGCAGTAGAGGACGTCGATCTGGACGTCGAGATCGCGCAGCGCGCGACGCTGGAATTCGAACGGGGCGAGCGGCGATTGCGAATCGGTCGCCGCGTAAGCGTAGGTGGTGCTCATGCAGGGGGCTCCTTGTCCGGGAAAAACATCCGGCGAAACAGACTGCCGTCGCATCATGTGGCGATGCGGCGAGGCAGGACGTCATCGTAAGGAGCGCGGCGCCGCGGCGAAATACACGAAGGTCTGGAAGATTTGCCTATTCCTCTCGAATTGCACGCGAACGGCCGTCAAAACACATTCACGGTGCTACATTTCAAGCCAGATTCTCTTGCCGGACAGGACCGCGCCGATGAGCTTCCAACCCCTTTTCGCCGACACGGGCGAGCGCGTGCAGCGCCGCATGATCGAACTGCACACGCGCCTCGCGCCGAACGAGGGCGACACGCTCGCGGCGCTCGACGGCGTGCGCTTCATCCGCGTGAGCCGTCCCGTGCCGCGCATGCCCGTGCTGTACGAACCGAGCATCATCGTGGTGTGCCAGGGGCGCAAGCTCGGTTATCTCGGCGACCGCTCGTTCGTCTACGACGCGCAGCAGTATCTGGTGCTGTCGGTGCCGCTGCCGTTCGAATGCGAGACTTTCGCGAGCATGGACGAGCCGTTTCTCGCGATCTCGATCCGCGTCGATCTCGCGGTGATCGCCGAACTCGCGATCCTGCTCGACGAGACGCTCGGCGCGGCCGCCAGCGAGCCGCTCGGCGTCTATTCGACGCCGCTCGACGCGCCGCTGGCCGACGCGGTCGTGCGGCTGCTCGAAGCGCTCGCGTCGCCGCACGACACGTGTGTGCTGGGGCCGGCAATCATGCGCGAGATCGCGTATCGCGTGCTGACGGGCGCGCAGGGCGACGCGATCCGCGCGGCGCTCGTGCAGCAGCATCACTTCGGCCGCATCGCGAAGGCGCTGCGGCGCATTCACGTCGACCTGAAGGCCGACCTCGACGTCGAGACGCTCGCGCGCGAGGCCGGGATGAGCCTCGCGGTGTTCCACGCGCAGTTCAAGCACGTGACGGCGACGTCGCCGATGCAGTACGTGAAAGCCGCGCGGCTGCATCAGGCGCGGCTGATGATGGTGCAGGACGGAGTCGGCGCCGGCACGGCCGCTGCCCGCGTCGGTTATGCGAGCGCGTCGCAGTTCAGCCGCGAGTTCAAGCGGCTGTTCGGCCGCAGCCCGGGTGACGAAGTGCGCTGGATGCGCGAGAGCGGCAGCCGTCCGGCGGGCGCAGCGTCGGCCAAGCCGGCCGCGGCAGATGTCGGCGCGTGACGATCGGCGTCGCGCGCCGCTCAGCGCCGCACGATCTTGCGTCGCTGCGCGCTGATGCCCGCGTAGTCGGGCAGCGTGTCGATGCGCTTGGCCGTAGCCTTCGCGTACAGCGGCATCAGGTCCGGCAGGCGGTTCAGCAGATCCTGGCGCCGGGCCGTGCTGTACGGGTGCGTGTAGATGAAGCCCGACGCCTTGTTCGCGCGTGTCGCGACCGCGAGCTTGTCCCACAGCGTGATCGCCGCGCGCGGATCGAAGCCCGCGCGTGCGGCGATGTCGCCGCCGATCACGTCGGCTTCGGTCTCGTCGGTCGGGTCGTAACGGAGCGCCTGCAGGCGCTCGCCGAGGTTCAGTGCCTGAGGCAGCGGATCGCCGACGCCGAACAGCGGCGGCAGCGTAGCCGCGCGCAGCGACGTCTGCGAGGTTGCGCTGAAGTTGCTGCGCGCGTGTTCGCGCAGCGCGTGCGCGATGCCGTGTGCGAGCAGCACGCCGAGTTCGTCGTCGTTCAGGCGGATGCGCTCGAGCAGGCCGCCGTACACGAGCACCTTGCCGCCCGGCAGGCAGGTCAGGCGGATGTCGCGCGAGCGGATCACGTTGACGTCCCACGCCCAGTTCTTCACGCGATCGTTCCACTTCACCGAATACGGCGCGAGCTTCGCGACGATCGCGCGCAAGCGCTTCACGCGCGGCTGGTTCGCGCCGAGCAGACGGTTGCTGTCGGCGGCCGCCTGCACGATCTGCGCGTATTCGTTCCCGGTGAGCTGCTCGAGCAGCGGCGACGGAAGCAGCGTACGGAACGCGATCTCGTTGCCGTAGCGAACTTGCTGCGGCGTCGGCGTATACGCCTTCGCCGACACGGCGGCGCCGGTCGGCTGCGCGGCTTCGGCGGCGGACGGCGGGACGGGCGCGGCGGAAGTCGCCGGCGTGGATGACGTTGCCTGCGCAGCGGCCGGCGCGGAGCCCGCCGCGGTCGCGCCGGCGTCGGCCGCGTGCGCGAACCCCGCGGCGAGTGCCGCGGCACCGACGCTCAGCGAAGCCGTAACGCGCGCGACGCGGTGCAGGCGGTTACTGAGCACGGCTGGCCTCGCCGTTGCGTGCGGCACCGTTCCACGGCGCGATCCTGAACAGCAGCAGCATGCCGGGAATCGCGAGCGCGGTGCACACGATGAAGTAGTCGAACCAGCCGATCTTCGCGACGATGAAGCCGCTCGCGGCCGATGCGAGCGTGCGCGGCACCGATGCGAGGCTCGTGAACAACGCGAACTGCGTGGCCGTGTAGCGCGGGTCGGTCGTGCTGGCGATATACGCGACGAACGCCGCCATCGTCAGGCCCGTCGTGAAGGTTTCGACGCCGTACACGATCGCGAGCGCGACCGTCATCGGGCTGAATTGCGGCGCGACGGCAATGCCGAACACCGACAGCGCCGATGCGATCGCATGGCTCGTCGAAACGGTGAAGTCGTAGAGCACCGCGAGCACGGGCGAACCGGGGCCGAGCTGCGCGAGCCACGCGAAGCCGAGCGTCGACACCATCTGCAGCGCGCCGAAGATCCACAGCCCGCGGCCGATGCCGATCTTCACGAGCCAGACGCCGCCGATGATGCCGCCGGCGACGCTCGCGACGAGCGCGGTGGTTTTCGCGACGATGCCGATCTCGGTGCGCGTGAAGCCGATGTCGAGAAAGAACGACGTCGACAGCGTGGTCGCCATCGTGTCGCCGATCTTGAACAGGAAGATGAACGCGATGACGAGCAGCGCGCCGGTCCAGCCGTCGCGCTGGATGAATTCGCGGAACGGCAGCACGATCGCGTCGCGCAGGTTGCGCGGCGGTGCGCCGACCACTTCGGGCTCGCGCACGACGAGCGTCATCAGGATGCCCGGCAGCATGAACGCGCCGGTAATCGCGAACACGACGTCCCACGGCATGTGATCCGACAGGATCAGCGCCAGCGAGCCGGGGATCAGCGCGGCGAGCTTGTACGCGTTCACGTGCACCGCGTTGCCGAGGCCCTGCTCGGTGTCGCGCAGCAGCTCGCGGCGGTACGCGTCGATCACGATGTCGGAGCTCGCGCCGAAGAACGCGACGAGCGTCGTGAGCGCGGCAACCGTCCAGATCGAATCGCGCGGCGACACGAAGCCGAGCGCGGCGATCGCGCCCGCGACCAGCACCTGCGTGAGCAGCATCCAGCCGCGCCGGCGGCCCCGCGGGCCGCCGGGGCGGCGCGGGCGGGAGCGGGCGATCAGCGGCGCCCCCCCCAAAAATCAAGTTAAATGGTAAATGT